>NZ_JBHVKW010000017.1:0-14450 GCF_042797905.1 Amycolatopsis sp. NPDC057786 | reverse complement strand
CCGTAACCCCGCAAACCACGACCCGCGTCTCTGCGATTTCCGCAGATCCCCGCTTCGTTTTCTTCAGTAGCGGGGACAGGATTTGAACCTGCGACCTCTGGGTTATGAGCCCAGCGAGCTACCGAGCTGCTCCACCCCGCGTCGTTGTGTTAATAGATTACATGGGGGTGAAACCGGCTTTCAGGCGGGTACCCCTAACTTCCCGAAGAGCCTTTGACCAGGTGTTATGGCACGACTTTGTCATCGAGCCAGCCGAAGACGCCGTTGAGCACCATGGTCAGCCCGTCGGCGAACCTACCCTCGATGTCCTCGTCGAACACCCAGGCCGTGGGCGTGACGTCGTAACGCGGGTCCCGTTCGCCCGGAACCGGGTAAACGGCCTGCTCTTCGATGGTGAAACCGATGACGTAGCTGTACACGGTGAACAACGCTCGTCCGGCCAAGTGCAGTTCGAGCCCCGCGTCGACGCGCCCTTGAAACGGATTGTCACCAAGAAGACTGTCGTCGGTCAGGAAAGTCCCGGAGAAGACCTTCGCCCCGTCACGGTAAGCAAGCATCATCCGGCGCAAGGCCCGTGAGGCCAGCTCGAGAGCTTCCCGCTCCCCCGTTCCCTCGGGAACACGGCCCGGCATCGCGTCCGCGTACATCTGCGTCGCCATCTCGTCGAGCAGCTCCTGCTTGTTCTTCACGTGCCAGTACAGCGCGGGCGCCTTGACGCCGAGTTCCTGCGCGATCAGGCGGAGCGTCAGCCCGTTGAGCCCGACGTCGTTGAGCAGCCGAAGCCCGGCGCGGACGATGTCCTGCCTGGTCAGACCCACTTTTGTCCCTCGTTCCAGCGGAAGCTCCTTGACAGTTTAACGATGTTAAGGGCACGCTGGCCGCAGGTCAATTTAACGTCGTTAAGGAGTGGTATGAACAACCTGGGGACGGACGTGATCGTGGCCGGCGCGGGGCCGACCGGGCTGATGCTGGCCCACGAACTCGCGCTCGCCGGTGTGGATGTCGTGGTCCTGGAACGGCATCACGAGCGCACAGGACTGTCGAAGGCACTGAACCTGCAGCCGCGGACCGCGGAAATGCTGGAGCTGCGCGGACTTCTGGACGGCGCAGAGGAGCGTTCGTTCGCGACGGTGCAGGACGGGCATTTCGCGATGATCCCCCTCGGCTACGACGGCTGGGGTACTCGATTCCCTTTCCAGCTGGGGATTCCGCAGGCACAGGTCGAGGCGTACCTGGAGGAACGGCTTGCCGCACAAGGAACGAAGGTGAGCCGGGGCGCCGAAGTAATCGATTTCGTTCAGGACAAGGACTTTGTCTCTGTTCGGTACCGAACAGACAGTGGCGAGAACCGGCTGCACGCGAAGTTCCTCGTCGGCTGCGACGGCGCTCGAAGCGTTGTACGCAAAGGACTCGACGTGGGCTTTCCCGGTGTGGACGGTGAAGGTTTCGGGGTGGTCGCCGACGTCCTGTTCGACACAATCCCCGCCGGTGCGCAAAGACAGTGGCGAACGATGCGGAACGTCGGCGAGCCGACCGGCGCGACCACGTTCAAAGGCCTGATTCCGCTGGGAGAACCGGGCCTCTACCGCTTCGTGTACGGCGACAGGGCCTCGCGACCCAAGGACATCCGGTCCGCCATCTCCCACGACGAAGTCCGGCAGGCCCTGCTCGACTCGTACGGCGAGACGGCGACGGTGTCGGAAATCCGCTGGGCGTCACAGTTCTCCGACGCGGCGCGGCAGGCGGAGCGCTACCGCGTCGGGCGGGTACTGCTGGCGGGCGATGCCGCGCACATCCATTTCCCGGCAGGGGGCCAGGGACTGAACCTGGGCGTGCAGGACGCCATGAACCTGGGCTGGAAGCTCGCCGCGACAGTGCGCGGATGGGCCGGTGACGACCTGCTCGACACCTACGAGGCCGAGCGGCACCCTGTCGGCGCGCAGGTGCTGCACAACGTCGCCGCTCAGCTGGGGCTGACTCCGCGGTCTCATGAGTCTCGCGCGCTTCGCGAGCTTTTCGCCGACCTGACCGCGCTGCCCGAGGTGAGCCGGCATCTGTCGGGCATGGTTTCCGGCCTCGGGATCCGTTACACGACACACGGGACGTCGCATCCCGCGCTCGGCTCGCGGCTCACCGACCAGGACGTCGCCACGGAGACCGGCCCGCTGCGGCCCAGCACGCTCTTCCGCGACGGCGGCTTCGTGCTTCTGACGACCACTCAGGTCCACGTCGAGGCCGCCCGGGCCCACGCCCAGTCGCCACGGCTGACCTCCCAGCTGGTCACGACGCTTCCGTGGCCGTCCACGGAAGCCGTCCTGTACCGGCCCGATGGATACGCCTGCTGGGTCGCCCCCACGCGGTAGCAAAGGTCCCCGCTCCCCCACCGGCGGTAGCAAAGGTCCCTTGCTCTCCACGCTCGGGCACCTGCTCCACCGACGCCCGGGGGTCCAGGGGGCGGAGCCCTCCTGGCGGGGGTCCGGGGGTTCGACCCCCGGGACAAATACGAAAGAGGCCCGCGTCTGCGTTTTCCGCAGACACGGGCCTCCTACCTCTGTAGCGGGGACAGGATTTGAACCTGCGACCTCTGGGTTATGAGCCCAGCGAGCTACCGAGCTGCTCCACCCCGCGTCGTAGCACCTACCTTACGCCTGCGTTTCGAGCAGGCGCAAAGCAGGTGCCCTTTAGGTAACCGACGTCACCCTCCAGGCTGGCCGGAGGTCGGAGGCGCACCGGATGCCGGGGGGTTGGCCTTGGCCGACTCGTAGGCCTTGGAGGCCGCTTCGAGCGCGGCCAGGGCAGCACCCTGGTCGGCGTAGTTCCCGGATTGCTGGGCGGCACGGAACTTGACCCAAGCGTCGTGCATATCGCCCGCGGCCTTGTCGAGCGCCGGGTTACCGCCGGCGGGCGGCTGCGGCGTCGTCGTCCCCGGCGGCGGAGGCGTCGTGGGTCCGGGGGTGCCACCTGTCTGCGGCGGTGTGACGCCAGAGCCCGTGCCCGCACCGAAGACCTGGTCGAGCGCTTCGTTCAGCGTCGGTGCGAACCCGATCTTGGTGCCGTAGGAGACCAGGACACGGGCCAGCTGCGGGTAGCTCAGCTGGTTCCGTTGCCGGATGTAGACCGGTTCCACGTAGAGGAAGCCGTTGGCGACGGGCAGCGTGATCAGGTTCCCGTAGGTGACGGTGACGTTCGGGTTGTTGAACAGGGTCCGGTCCTGGGCGACCCGCGGGTCACTTTGGAACCTGTTCTGGACCTGGACGGGGCCATCCACCTGGGTGGCGCCGCTGGCGTCTGTCGGCAGTCTGAGGACTCGCATCTTCCCGTAGTCCTCGGGATCCGAAGACACCGACATCCAGGCCGCCAGATACTGCCGTTGGAGACCGGTCAGCGAACTGGTGAGCTGGAACCGCGACTTGGTGTCGCCCGGCGCGGTGGCCAGGACGTAGTAGCCGGGCTGGTTGGCGATCCCGGAGGCGGACGCGTTCACGCCGCCTTCCTGCGTCGGGTCCTGCGGAACGCTCCAGAAGGCCTGCTGCGCGTAGAACTCCGCCGGGTTGTTCACGTGGTACTTCGACAGGAGTTCCCGCTGCACCTTGAAGAGGTCCTCGGGGTAGCGGAAGTGCGACCGCAGTTCCGGCGAGATCTCGCTGCTCGGCTTGACCAGGCCAGGGAAGATCTTCTTCCAGGCGTTGAGCACCGGTTCGTTGTCCTCGACCCCGTACAGGGTCACGGTGCCGTCGAACGCGTCGACGGTGGCCTTGACCGAGTTGCGGATGTAGTTGATCGAGGCGTTCGCCTGGCGGGTGGTGCCTGTGAGCGAGTCGTTGGTCGCCTGGCCGAGCTGGGTCTGCTGGGCGTACGGGAAGTTGTTCATCGTCGTGTAGCCGTCGACGATCCACTTGATCTTGCCGTCGACGACCGCCGGGTACGGGTCACCGTCGAGGGTCAGCCACGGGGCGATCTTGGCGACACGATCGCGCGGTTCGCGGTTGAACATGATCTTGGATCCGTCACCGATGGCGTCGGAGAAGAGAATGTTCCGCTCTCCGTACTCGGCGGCGAAGACCAGCCGGTTGAACCAGTTGTCGATCGGCACGCCGCCGGAGCCCTTGTAGATGTAGGCACGGTCGACGGCGGTGTCGTACTCACCGGGCGCCTGTCCTGCCTTGCCGCCGACGATCGCGTACGCGGCGTCGGTCGCGAGCTCGCCGTAATAAATACGGGGCTCGTCCACCTTGATACCCGGCTTGCTCGGGTCGGTCGCCCCTGCGCCCGCCGGGTTCTGGGTGTCGCTGGTGGTGGCGATCGGGTAACCGCCGTCGGAGTTGGCGTCCTTCAGCGCTCGGTCGATCGTGTTGGCCGGCGCGGCGACGAAGCCGTTTCCGTGCGTGTAGACGAGGTGCTTGTTGATCCAGTTCGTCTGGTTGCCCGTGAGACCTTCGGTCTTGATCTCCTTCGCCGCGACGATGTAGTCCTGCGTGACCCCGTTGAGGGTGTAGCGGTCGATATCCAGCTTGGACGGGAAGCCGTAGAAGTTCTCCCGGCCGACGCGCTGAGTGAAGGTGTCACTGAGGATGTTCGGATCGAGGAGCCGGATGTTCGGGACGGTCCCCTTGTCCGCCTTGATCTCGGCGGAGGTCGCCTCGGACTTGCCGGTGTAGTCCTTGTACTCGACGTTGGTCAGGCCGAACGCCTGGCGCGTCGCGTCCATGTTGCGCTGGATCGACGCGGATTCCTTCTCGTTCGCGTTGGGCTTCACGGAGAACTGGTCGAGTACCGCGGGCCACGCGACTCCGACGAGCACGTTCGACAGGATCAGCAGCACCAGCGCGATGGCGGGCAGCTGCAAATTGCGCAGGAACGCTCCGGCGAAGAACGCGACCGCGCAGATCACCGAGATGCACAGAAGGATCAGCTTCGCGGGCAGGACCGCGTTCAGATCGGTGTAGGTCGCACCGATGAACAGCGGCGCTCCGCGGTCCGAGAGCAGCAGGTTGTAGCGGTCGAAGAAGTACTCGACCGCCTTCAGCAGCACGAAGATGCCGATGGTGATGGCGAGCTGGGCGCGGGTCGGGCCGGCGAGCTGGCCGCCCTTACCCGCGAGCCGAATACCGCCGAAGATGTAGTGCGAGATCAGCGCGCCGAAGAACGCGATGACGACCGCGATGAACAGCCAGCCCAGGAGCCAGTTGTAGAACGGCAGGTCGAAGGCGTAGAAGCCGACGTCGTTGCCGAATTCGGGGTCGGTCTGGCCGAACGGCGTGCCGTTCAGGAACAGCTGCACGACCTGCCAGTCGCTCTGCGCGGACGCGCCGGCGATGAGCCCGGTGAGCACCGGGATGCCGATGCCGAACAAGCGGATCCGGCCGACGATCGCCGACCGGTAGCGCGCGAGCGGATCGTCGTTGCCGGAAATCGGCACGAAGACGGGCCTGGACCGGTACGCGATCATCAAGCTGACCGCTAACGATCCGCCCACCAGGAGCCCTACAGCGAAGAACAAGACCACACGGGTGATCAGCACCGTGCTGAACACCGTGCGGGCGCCGACCTCGCCGAACCACAACCAGTCGACGTAGGTGTCCAGCAGTCTGGCGCCCAGCAGCAGGGCCAGAATGACGACGGCGGCGATGATGAGCAGTATCCGGCTGCGCCGGGACAGCTTCGGCAGGCTCACGGGGGGCCGAGTGGCCACTGCACACGCTCCTGGTTTGGTGAACTTTTCGCGGGGCGCGCGTACCGCGTGCGGCCCCTGATGCTCTAACTCTACGGATGCCGTCGGAAGTTCCCGGAACCCGCCCAAACCGGACTCGGAAGGCCACCGCCCCGATCGCCTGGAACGATGTGCCAATGGCACCGAGTGAGCAGCAGGGCGTGGCCGGCCTGGCCCGCGAAGTCGAGGAGTTCGTCGCTTCGGGAGGGTGGGACCAGCCCCCGCAGTTGTTCGCGCTGGTCCCGACCGCGGCGCTGCTGGACGAACAACCCGAACTGGCCGGTCAGCTCGACCCGTCGGCCCCGCTGACGCCCGTCGCGCAGGAGGCTCTGCCCGACGGTGACCTGGGTGAAGCGCTGGCGCAGATCGCGTGGCCCGATCTGGTGCTGGGCTGCGCGCTCGCGCAGGAGATCATCGTGCTGCCGCCGGACGCCGAAGCCGAGCTTCCCGTCGTGCCCGAGACCGATGCCGAACGCCTGCGTCAGGCGGCCGCCGATCACCCGCGCCGGACCGAAGCCCGCCTCGTCGCGGCTGTGCTGCGGGAGGGCGCCGGAGCGTGCGTCATGCGGCTTCGCGGTGCCGGGCAGCCCTCCGAACCCGGTGACGTCCCCGTCGACGAGATCATCGAGAACCCGGAGCTTGCGCCCAACCTGCTCGAAGCACTGAAGGCGACCTTGCTGCCCTGACCTGCGAAAAGAGAGCAAGGGACCTTTGCTACCACCTGCCCCCGGGTACGCGGCTGATAGCAAAGGTCCCTTGCTCTCTTCAGCCAGACCCGCGAGGTGGTAGCAAAGGTCCCTTGCTCCCCCGGCGGTCAGCAGGAGGCGGTCGGCCTTCCCGCCTTGAGGTTCTCGAGCTGCGCGATCGCCTCGTCCAGCGTGGACACCTTGATCAGGTTCAGGCCATCGGGCGCGGCGGTCTTCGCCTCGGCGCAGTTGTGCGCGGGCACGAGGAAGTCGGTGGCGCCGGCCTCGCGGGCGCCGACCACCTTGAACGAGATGCCGCCGATCGCGCCGACGACGCCCTTCTCCGAGATCTCGCCCGTCCCGGCGATATGCCTGCCACCGGCGAGGTCGCCGGGTTCCATCTTGTCGACGATCGCGAGCGCGAACATCAGGCCCGCCGACGGGCCGCCGACATCCTGCAGCGAGATCTTCACGTCGAAGGGAACGTCGGCACGGTCCACCGCGGTCAGGCCCATGAAGCCTTCCGGCCCGTCGGGCCGCTGCGCGAGCGTGAGCGGCACAGTGCGCTCGGCCTGCCCATCGGACTTGAAGGTGATCTGGACGGTCTGCCCGGGCTTCGTCCCGTTCAGGGCGGCCCGCACCTCGGTCGCCTCGCTGACCGTCTTCCCATTGACCACCAGAAGCCGGTCGCCGGGGGCGAGCACCTTGTCCGCGGGGCTACCGGAGACGATCGTCTTCGCGAGCACCTTCACCGGGAACTTGCGGCGCAGCGCGGCGACCTGGGCCGCGGTCTGCGAGTCCTGCAGCTGCTGGATGTTCTCCTGGCGGACCTGCTCGTTGGTTTCGCCCGGCTTGAAATATTCCTCGCGCGGCGCGAGCGCGTACCTGCCGCTCGCCCAGAGCCCGAGCGCGTTGAACAGCGTGATGCCGCCATCGCGCAGAGAGACCGTCGTCATCCGCAGCTCACCGGAGGTCTGGAAGATCTCGTGCCCGTTGACCTGGATCACGGACTGCCCGGCGGCGTCCTTGCCGAGGGTGTCGTAGGTCGGCCCCGGGCTGATCGCCACATACGGCACCGGGATGAAGAACCCGACCAGTGCGAAGACGACGAACAGCGCGCCGCTGACCAGCAGCGTCCAGCCGCGCCGGGTCAGCCGCCGTTCGGAGCGGTCCTGGTCACCCGCGGAGCCCGCACGGCTCCGCGCTCCTGTGGTCTCCTCCGAGGGCTCTGTCACGCGTGACAGCGTACGGTGACGGTGTTCGCTTCTCGGTGAAGGCCACGCTCATCTCTCCACTTGACGAGCTGTGAATCCCGAGACCCGCGTACGGTGGTGCCATGAGCAAACCCCCGTTCGGCTTCGGACCGCCCGATCCCGACAAACGAGGCGAGAACGAGCCGTCGGACTCCGGCGGCCAGCCCTCCGGCGCCGAGGCCTTCAATCAGCTCGGTCAGATGCTCAGCCAGCTGGGCCAGATGCTCAGCCAGGCCGGCAGCTCGACCGGGCCGGTCAACTATGACCTGGCTAAACAGATCGCGTTGCAGAACCTCAGCAGCAGCGGAAGCGCCGACGTCCAACTCGGCTTTTCGTCATCCAGCGGTGGCGACTCGAGTACGGCCGTCCGCGATGCCGCCCACCTGGCGGAGCTGTGGCTCGACGCCGCGACGATCCTGCCCGCCGGAGCCACGACCACCGTCGCTTGGTCCGCGCGCACCTGGGTCGAGAAGACCCTGCCCACGTGGCAGCGCCTCTGTGACCCCGTCGCCCAGCAGGTGTCGGGCGCGTGGGTCCAGGCCCTGCCCGAGGAAGCCAAGCAGGCCGCCGGTCCCCTCCTCTCGATGATGGGGCAGATGGGCGGAATGGCCTTCGGCTCCCAGCTCGGTAACGCTCTGGCTCAGTTGGCTTCCGAGGTGCTCACCTCCACCGAGGTCGGTCTCCCGCTCGGCCCCGCGGCCACCTCCGCGCTGCTGCCGGCGAACATCGAGAAGTTCACCGAGGGCCTGGAGCTGCCGACCAGCGAGGTGCTGGTCTTCATCGCCGCACGCGAGGCCGCCCACCAGCGGCTGTTCGCCCATGTCCCCTGGCTGCGGCAGCGCCTTCTGGCCACCGTCGAGGAGTTCGCGAGCGGTATCTCCGTCGACACGTCGGCGCTGGAGCAACTTGCCGGCCAGATCGACCCGTCGAACCCGGCCAGCATCGAGGAGGCCATGTCCTCCGGCCTGCTCGAGCCGCAGACCTCGCCTGAGCAGAAGGCGGCGCTGAACCGCCTGGAAACCCTGCTCGCGCTGGTCGAAGGCTGGGTCGACGTCGTGGTCGCCGAGGCCATCGGCGACCGGCTTCCGGGCGCGGACGCGCTCCGGGAGACGCTGCGCCGCCGCCGGGCCACGGGTGGCCCCGCCGAGCAGACCTTCGCCACCTTGGTCGGGCTTGAGCTGCGGCCCAGGCGGATGCGGGCGGCCTCCTCGCTGTGGAAGCTCGTCGGCGACCAGCACGGCATCGAAAAACGAGACGGCCTCTGGTCACACCCCGACCTGATGCCGACCGCCGACGACCTCGACGAACCGCTCGACTTCTCCGAACGCCTCGGTGACGGCGAGTCGACGCTCGAAGGCATCGACCCGATCGCCGAGATCGAACGGACCGAGCGCGAGAAGAACAAACCCAAGGGCGACGAAGAAGAGAACTGAGGCACGTCAGTCCTCCGCCGCGATGCCCCATCCGGCGGCGGAGGACAGACCCTCCAGATAGCCGATGGCGCGTTCGGTCTTCGGATAACGGCGAACGAGCTCCCAGAACGCCGCGTTGTGCCCTGGTTCCTTCAAATGCGCGAGTTCGTGCACGAGGACGTAGTCCAGCACCCAGCCCGGCACCCGGCGCAGACGATCACTGACCCTGATCGTCGCGTCGACCGGTGTGCAGGACGCCCACCTCGTCCTCATCGGCGGGACCCAGCGAACGCTCGCGGGTACCGCCTTCCCGTCCAGATACTTCGCCGAGAGCACGGCGCAGCGTGCCAACAGCGCGTCGTCCGACGCCTTCGGCGGCGCGGCCTGCCGCGGGCCCTTGCGCAGCAGCTTGCGCTGCATCTCGGCAACCCAGTGCTTCTCTTCCGCCCGGGTCATCCGGGCAGGGATCAGCACGACGAGGGTGTCCTCGTCCCAGTACGCGGTGACGGTCCGGTGGCGGCGTTGGCTGCGCCGTACCTCGACCTTGTGTTCGGGAGTGTCCGACGGATTCGTCGTGTCCCGGCCCCTCAGTGAGGGCGTCCGTGCTTCGACCACTCGACCACGGTAAGGCCAGTCACCGACAACTCCGAGAGCCGAAAGGTCACAGCCTCCAGTTGTCCACAACGGGGTCAACCTGTGGATAACTCGCGTTCTTTCGCGCGGACGGACCGGGGACGGGTGCGATCCTGCGATCATGAACCTGCGCGAACCGGACTTGCGATCGATCATCCTGCCCGCCTTCCCCACTCTGCTTCCGGGGCTGGATGTGCTGGAACGGGGAAACGGCGAGATCCAGGTCGGCCTCGACCCCGCACACGCCGTGGTGATCGCCGGCGTCGCCACCGAGGTGGCCGAAGTCCTCCGCGGACTGGACGGGAGCCGGGCCGTGGACGACATCGTGCTCGCGCAGAGCGAACACGACGACCAGCTGCGCGACCTGATGACGGACCTGACGGCCCGGGGCCTCGTGACCGATGCGGGCCAGTCCGAACGACATCCGAGACCGAGACCCGAGACAGGACTCTGGTCGCTTCGCGCCCGCCACCATCAGACGGCCATGACGGCCCGCCGCAGGCGCACGGCGGTGGCGATCCACGGCGACGGCAGGCTGGCGGTGGCCATCGCCGTCCTGCTCGCCAACGGCGGAGTCGGGCATATCGACGTCCGGGCTTCGGGCACGGTCCTCGAAGGCGACCTGGGCTCGGGCTATACCGAAGCGGAAATCGGCATGCCCCGCCGGGATGCGATGGCTCAGGTCGTGCACCGCACCAGGGCGAGCACCGTGACGACGCGGCTCTACTCGGACCGACGCCCGGAACTCGTCCTGCTCACGGACGCCGTGGTGCCCGCTCCCGAACTGGTCGACGAGCTCGTCCGCGACGGCGTCAACCACCTGCCGGTCCGCATCCGGGACGGCGTCGGGATCGTGGGACCTTTGGTGGTGCCCGGCCGCAGCAGCTGCCTGCGCTGCGCCGACCTGCACCGGGCCGGCCGCGACGATTCCTGGCCGAGGGTGGCGAGCCAGCTCGTCGGCCGTGTTCAGCGAGCCGATCTCGGGTCCGTTCACGCCTGCGCCGCGCTCGCCGCCGCGCAGGCGCTTCGGCTCCTGTCCCCGAGCGATCAGGCGCCGCCCGCTTGGAACGCCACTCTGGAGATCGACTTCTTCGACGGCAAGATCCGGCATCGCGACTGGCCGCCACACACCGCATGCGGATGCGGCGCTCGTTGATACGGCAAGCGACGTAGCCCACACACACTCCCTCAACAGGCTGCGCGGGCGCGGTGAATCAAGGCAGAATCGCGAAGGTGACCGAATCCCGCAACGCCGAGGACCGTGAAGCCGCCATTCCCCGCAACGGGGCCGCGCGAACGGCGAAGCTGGCCAGCATCCCGCTCGGCATAGCAGGGCGGGCGGTCGGCGGCTGGGGCAGGCGGCTGACCGGGCAAAGCGCCGAAGAGGTCAACGCGACGCTGTCGGCCAAGGCGGCGGAACAGCTCTTCGAGGTCCTCGGCACGCTCAAGGGCGGCGCGATGAAGTTCGGCCAGGCGCTGAGCGTCTTCGAAGCCGCGGTGCCGGACGAGATGGCAAAGCCCTATCGCGAGGCCCTGACGAAGCTTCAGGCCGCCGCGCCGCCCATGCCCGCCCGACAGACCCATCGGGTGCTCGCCGAGCAGTTGGGGCGCACGTGGAAGCAGCGGTTCGCGGCCTTCGACGACGAGCCTGCCGCTTCCGCGAGCATCGGCCAGGTCCACCGCGCGACCTGGCACGACGGCCGCGAAGTGGCCGTCAAGGTGCAATATCCCGGAGCCGACGACGCCTTGCGGAGCGACCTCCGGCAACTCCAGCGTTTCAGCAGGTTGTTCCAGGCGTTCGTGCCGGGGACCGAAGTGAAGCCGCTCCTGGCGGAACTCGCCGAGCGGATGAACGAAGAGCTCGACTACCAGGCCGAGGCCCAGAATCAGCGTGATTTCGTCAAGGCGTTCGAAGGCGTTCCCGGGTTCCTGATCCCCCGCGTGGTCGCCAGCGCGCCGAAGGTCGTCGTCACCGAGTGGGCCACCGGCACTCCGCTGTCGAAGATCATCGCCGGCGGCGACAAGGAGACACGAGACCGCGCCGGCCGTCTGCTCACCGAGTTCCACTACTCGTCGCCGGAACGGGCCCGGCTCCTGCATTCGGATCCGCATCCCGGCAACTTCATGCTGACCGCCGACGGCAGGTTGTGCGTCATCGACTTCGGCGGGGTGTCCCGGCTGCCCGAAGGCATCCCGCAGCACCTCGGCGAGATGACCAGGCTGGCGCTCGACGGCGAGTCCGCGAAGCTCATGCGGCTGCTCAGGGAATCCGGCTTCATCCGGGGCGACGCGGATCTGCGGGCCGACGACGTGCTCGCCTATCTCGCGCCGTTCACCGAACCGCTGGCGGGCGACACGTTCCACTTCACCCGCCGCTGGATGCAACGACAGGCGGGCCGGGTCGGCGACACCCGCGGCCGGGATTTCCGGATCGGCCGCTCCCTCAACCTGCCGCCCGAGTACCTGATGATCCACCGGGTGACCGCCGGATCGACCGGCATCCTCTGTCAGCTCGACGCCGAGATCCCCGCCCGGGCGATCGTCGAACGGTGGCAGCCGGGCTTCGCGGCCTGAGAAGTTATCCACAGGGAACAGGGCGGCTGAGCCGAAAACGGGGACGCCTGGGCGAGTTGTCCACAAGTTTGTGGAAGTGGTTCCACCCGGTCGGCCCAGCGGCCATGCTCGATTCATGACCACTACACGAAGCGCCCGACTCATGGCGCTCAGTAACACCAGCGAATCCGGGATCGTCACCAGCCGCGAGCTGCGAAAGGCGGGCGTCACCGCCCGTTACGCCGCGAAGCTCTGCGGCCCGGGCGGTCCTTGGCGAAGGCTGATGCCGGGCGTGATCCTGTTGCGCGACTCCGCACCCACCCGCCTTCAGCTGCTACAAGCCGCTGTCGCACGGTTCGGGCCGGATGTCGTGGTGACGGGTGCCGACGCGCTACGCGCACGAGGTGTCGGCTGCCCGCTGACAAGGGAGGTTCATCTCCTTGTCCCCGACCATCGGCGCGTACCGGCGGAGCCCGGCATACTGCCGCGAAGAACCACCCGGATGCCGCCGCCGACCCTGATCGACGGCGTCCCGTTCGCCCCACCGGCCAGGGCGGCGCTCGATCTCGCCCGGCTGGAGCTCGACCCCGTGCGAATCGACGAGCTGATCTCGCTGCCACTGTATTGGGGTCTGTGCACTCTCGACGAACTCAGCGAGGAGCTCGATTCCGGTAACCGGCGAGGTTCGGCGGCGGTGCGCGCGGCTCTGCGACGCATCGATCCTGAAGAGACGTACGCGCATGGGCTGGCGAAGAAGGTCCTCAGTGGCTGCCCACTGCCGTCGCCGTCGTGGAACACGACACTCTGCGACAGACGGGGCCGCCCTATCGGCACCGCCGACGCCTGGTGGGACGACATAGGCATGGCTTGGCAATTCCGGACCCCGAAACAGGGCGCCGTGAATTTCCACCCGCTGGCGCTGACCGCGACCGGGGCCGTACTGGTCCGCTGCACGATCGACCAGCTGAAAAAGGTCCCGCTGGAAGTCGCGGCAGAACTCGTCAGGGCGTTCGGTGAAGCGACGCGGACACCGCGACCGAAGGTCCGGGCGGTCGGCCGGATCGACGCCGCTTAAGGCTCACCAGTACTCGTCCGGCAGCTTTCCTTCGATGTCGCGGGCGTGACGGCGAGCGCAGGCGGGGCACATCCAACGCACGACGTTCTTCTCGCGGGTGGAAACCCAGGCGAGTGTCTGCGCGGGCTCCTCGTCGCCACCGCGGATCCGGCCGCACAACGAACAAGTGGCCTGGTCGCTCACGATCGCCGTCCACAATGGATGGTCTTCGCCCCTTGAAGGAACAGGTCCCCGCGAGCGCCCAGGAAGGCCGGATTCCCCGGATCCACCAACGCGGCCGCGGTCTCGTGGTCGTCATTGTCGAGGCGATCGCCCGCGACCTCGTTCAGCCAGGTCACTCGCTCGATGACGAACTCGCGCAGCAGTTCCGGGCCGGGCGCCGGGTGGTGGATGAGCACCCCGAAGGAATCGACGTCGACGAGGCCGGCTCGCTGCAGCGCGATGTTCCAGCCGTAGGGCATGGAAACCGAGCCGGGGATTCCTGCCCGCATCTCGGCGAACCACTCGCCGCGCGCGGCGAGGAGTCTCCCCTCGATCCCAGGGCGGCCGATGCCGAGATCCCAAGGGAGGCAGTTGAAGTCCAGGCCGCCCTCGGAGATGCCGACCAGCCCGCCGGGGCGGGCGAGCCGGGCGAGGGTGTCGATGGCCGCCTGCTGGTCGGGCAGGTGATGGACCACTCGGGAAGCCCAGACCAGATCGGCGGCAGGGAGCTTGTCGGGTAATCCTCCGTCGGCCACGTCGGCGTGGATCGTCTCGACGACGGCCCTCTCCCCCGCTGCCGCGCTGACGACTCGGTGCGCTTCAGCGAGCAGGTGCTCGGTCGCGTCGACCAGCACGATCTTGGCGCCGGCGGTGGCGAGCTCCTCGGCGAAAAGCAGGCTCATCCCGCCCGCGCCGCAGCCGACGTCGAGGATGGTGGGGCCGTCCGGCATGCCCTCAAGCAGCCGCCGGGCCGCCGCCCGCATCGGCTCGGCGTCGAGTGCCTCGGCCATGCGAAGCGAACGAAGCCGATCAGACCAGTCGATGTCGTCATGCGTGTGTACGGCCATTCCCCCAGTGAACACCACGCCGAGCCGCACCACGTCCCAAAAGGGAGCGGGGGACCTTTGCTATCGCGCTGCGATAGCA
>NZ_JBHVKW010000016.1:0-104429 GCF_042797905.1 Amycolatopsis sp. NPDC057786 | reverse complement strand
CCTTCCTTGCGCCAGGCGCAAGGAAGGGGGCCTTCATGTACATCGGCCGGGTGAGGGGTGGCGGTGAGTGATCGGTCCAGGTGGTCGTGAGTGGCGATTCGGGTTAGAACACGAACCGCCACTCAAGATCACCTGGAGCCCCATGTTCACCGCCGCGTACCTCGCCTTCTCCCTCGTCCTCCTCCCGCCCACCGAGATCCGGCCCGACCAGGTCGAACACGTCGCGCTGCCCTGTGTCCAGACGGGCGCGTCGACCGACGACGGAGACGCCGCCAAAAGCCTCAACCAGCAACTCGCCACCAAGATGCGCGGCTACATGAACCCGTACAACACCTCGTGCGCCAGAGTGATCGTCGAGACCGTCCAGAGACAGGGGCTCAACGATCGCGCGGCGGCCATCGCGATCGCCACGGTGATCGTCGAGTCGAGTATCGCCAACCTCGACGGCGGCCTCGGTGACTCGGTCGGGCTCTTCCAGCAGCGCGCGAGCTGGGGGAGTTTCGAGCAGCGGACCGACCCGGTCTGGGCGACCGGCAGGTTCCTCGCCGTGATGCGGCAGTTCTACCCGAACGACTCCTGGAACAACGTCGCCATCGGGGACGTCGCCGCGGCGGTCCAGCGGCCGGCGGCGAAGTACCGGCACCGCTACGGGGTCGAGGCGGGCGACGCGGTCAAGATCGTCAACGAGCTGTGGGCCCAGAACGGCGAATGGCCCCCGTCCTCGAAGGAGAGCGGGGGCCGATGAGCCGTGAAGAAGCTACTTGCGCCAGGCCGTGCGCTGCTTGCGGATGTCCAGCACGAGGCCGAACACGAGCAGCAGGGACAGGCCGATCAGCCACAGGTTCTCGGTCCAGCCGTGGTGGTTGCCGTACAGCATCACCAGCAGGATGATCGCGGTCAGCCAGCCCGCGATCCGCGTCGCCTTCGGGAAGGAACCGTGCCAGCCCCACTCGGCCGACGGCTCGTCGCGGGGGTCAACGGTGTCGACGCCCACCCGGCCGCGCTTTTCGACCGCCTTGCTCGCCACGATCAACTCCTCAAAACCCGATGGTTCGCTTGCCCGCGAATGATCCCACACCTGGCTGCACGCGCCCGACGGGCCCCAAGCGACAATGAGCCCCGATGACTACCTCGCGAAGTGTGCTCGTGCTCGGTTCGACCGGATCGGTCGGCGCCCAGGCCCTCGACGTCGCGGCCCGTAACCCGGAGCTGTTCCGGGTCGCCGGGATCGCCGCGGGCGGCTCCGACCCCGCCGCGCTGGCCGCGCAGGCCCTGGCGCACCAGGTCGACGCCGTGGCGATCAGCAGGCCGACGGCCGTGGAAGACCTGCAGCTCGCGCTGTACGCCGAGGCGCAGAAGCGCGGCTACAATCGCGGCGACTTCAAGCTCCCGCGCATCTTCGCCGGGGCCGACGCGGTCGTCGAGATGATCGACGCCACCCCGGTCGACGTCGTGCTCAACGCGCTCCCCGGGTCTCAGGGCCTCCCGCCGACCCTGCACGCGCTCGCCACCGGCGCCACGCTCGCGCTGGCCAACAAGGAGTCGCTGATCGCGGGCGGCCCTCTGGTCCTGGCCGCGGCCAAGCCCGGCCAGCTGGTGCCCGTCGACTCCGAGCACTCCGCGATCGCGCAGGCCCTGCGCGCCGGCCGTGAGTCCGAGGTCGCCCGGCTGGTGCTCACCGCCTCGGGTGGCCCCTTCCGCGGGCGCAAGCGCGAGGAGCTGGCGGACGTCACGGTCGACCAGGCGATGGCGCATCCCACCTGGTCGATGGGCCCGCTCATCACGATCAACTCGTCCACCTTGGTCAACAAGGGGCTGGAGCTGATCGAGGCGAAGCTCCTGTTCGACATCGAGACCGACCGCATCGACGTGGTCGTCCACCCGCAATCGATCATCCACTCGATGGTGACCTTCGTCGACGGCTCGACGATCGCCCAGGCCAGCCCGCCCGACATGCGGCTGCCGATCGCGCTGGCCCTGCACTGGCCGGACCGCGTCCCCGGCGCCGCGGCCGCGTGCGTCTGGGACAAGCCCGCGAGCTGGACCTTCGAGCCGCTGGACAACGAGGCGTTCCCCGCCGTCGAGCTGGCGAGGCACGCCGGGACGGTCGGGGGCTGCATCCCGGCGGTGTACAACGCGGCGAACGAGGAACTGGTGGCCGCTTTCCTGGCACAGAACACCGGCTTCACCTCGATTGTGGACACTATTGCCCAGGTGGTGGAAGCCGCCGACGAATGGCGTCGCGAACCTCGCGACGTGGATGACGTACTTGCTGCCGAGCGCTGGGCTCGCGCGCGTGCCGGTGCGCTGATCGGTAAGGGGAAGTAGCGCGTGGTCTTCATTCTCGGGATCGTGCTGTTCGCGCTGGGCATCTGCCTGTCCGTCGCGCTGCACGAGGCCGGCCACATGTGGGCGGCCAAGGCCTTCGGCATGAAGGTCCGGCGCTACTTCATCGGCTTCGGGCCGACGATCTTCTCCTTCCGGCGCGGTGAGACCGAATACGGCATGAAGTGGATCCCGCTCGGCGGGTTCTGCGACATCGCGGGCATGACCGCGCTCGACGAGGTGACCCCGGAAGAGTCGAAGCGCGCGATGTGGCGCTTCAAGACCTGGAAGCGCACCGTCGTCATGTCGGCGGGTTCGGCGATGCACTTCATCCTCGGGTTCGTCATTCTCTACTTGATGGCGGTCACCATGGGCCTGCCGAACCCGGCCGCGCAGGCCGCTCCCACCGAAGCCGTGATCAGCGCCACGTCGTGCGCCCGCGCGGCCACCACCGTGGAACAGCTGAACGACACGGCCTGCCCGCCCGGCGCCCCGACCCCCGCGAAGACCGCCGGGCTCCAGTCGGGCGACAAGGTCGTCTCCGTCGCGGGCAAGCCGATCAAGACCTGGCGCGAGATGCTGGCCGCCGTCCAGGTCGCCAGTGGCCCGACGCCCTTCGTGATCGAACGGAACGGGCAGCGGCTGAACCTGACCGTCGACGTGCCGCGCGTGCAGAGGCTGGTCGCCGACGGTTCCAACAACACCACGGTCAAGGACGTCGGCATGATCGGCGCCTCGCCGATCCAGAACACCGCGCCGCCGATGCTGACCTACGGCCCGGTCGACGCGGTCGGGGCGACGGTCAGCTTCACCGGCACGATGTTCTCCGAGACCGCCAAACGGCTGATCGAGTTCCCGTCGCGGATCCCCGCGGTGGTGGATTCGATCTTCGGCGGCGAGCGTGACCCGAACACCCCGGTCAGTGTGGTCGGCGCCAGCCGGATCGGTGGCGAGGCCGCCGAGCGCGGTCTGTGGGAGATCTTCGTGCTCCTGCTGGCGAGCCTGAACTTCTTCATCGGTGTGTTCAACCTGCTGCCGCTGCTCCCGCTCGACGGCGGGCATATCGCGGTCGTCTGGTACGAGCGCGTGCGGGACTGGTTCCGGAAACTGCGCGGCAAGGCGGCGGGTGGTCCGGTCGACTACACGAAGCTGTCCGCGGTCACGATGGTGCTCGTCCTCATCGGCGGCGCGGTGACCCTCCTCACCGTCACCGCCGACATCGTGAACCCGGTCAAGCTGTTCCAGTGACGCGGGAGGACGGCGGAAGAGCGCGCTGTCAGCATCGTTGCGCTGCCCAGGTAATGCTGCTCACCGTGACGGCTGACGTCGTGGATGTCCGCCGATCGGGGTAGGTACGCTTGAGGGCGTGACTGTCGCTCTTGGTATGCCAGCGCTTCCTCCTCCCGTCCTCTCCGAGCGTCGCAAGACCCGACAGCTGCAGGTCGGGCCGGTCGGCGTCGGCAGCGAGCACCCGATCTCGGTGCAGTCGATGACCACCACGCTCACCTCCGACGTCAACGCGACCCTGCAGCAGATCGCCGAGCTGACCGCTGCGGGCTGTGACATCGTCCGCGTCGCGTGCCCGTCGGCGGATGACGCCGAGGCGCTGCCCGCGATCGCGAAGAAGTCGCAGATCCCGGTGATCGCCGACATCCACTTCCAGCCGAAGTACGTCTTCGCCGCGATCGAGGCGGGCTGCGCGGCGGTCCGGGTGAATCCGGGCAACATCCGCAAGTTCGACGACCAGGTCAAGGAGATCGCGCGGGCAGCGAAGGATCACGGCACCCCGATCCGGATCGGCGTCAACGCGGGTTCGCTGGACAAGCGGATCATGGACAAGTACGGCAAGGCCACCCCGGAGGCGCTGGCCGAGTCGGCGTTGTGGGAGGCGTCGCTGTTCGCCGAGCACGACTTCCACGACGTCAAGATCTCCGTGAAGCACAACGACCCGGTGGTCATGGTGCGCGCGTACGAGATCCTCGCCGAACAGTGCGACTACCCGCTGCACCTCGGCGTCACCGAGGCGGGCCCGGCGTTCCAGGGCACCATCAAGTCGGCCGTGGCCTTCGGCGCGCTGCTGCGCCAGGGCATCGGCGACACCATCCGCGTCTCGCTGTCCGCGCCGCCGGTGGAAGAGGTCAAGGTCGGGATCCAGATCCTGCAGTCGCTGAACCTCAAGGAGCGCAAGCTCGAGATCGTCTCCTGCCCCTCGTGCGGCCGCGCGCAGGTCGACGTCTACACGCTCGCCGAGCAGGTCACCGCCGGGCTGGAGGGCATGGAGGTCCCGCTGCGCGTCGCGGTCATGGGCTGCGTCGTCAACGGGCCCGGCGAAGCGCGCGAGGCCGATCTCGGTGTTGCTTCGGGTAACGGCAAGGGCCAGATCTTCGTGAAGGGCGAGGTCATCAAGACCGTGCCCGAGCACGCGATCGTCGAGACGCTGATCGAAGAGGCGATGCGGATCGCCGAGGAGTCGGGCCAGACGATCGGCGAGGGGGAGCCCACCGTCACCGTCAGCTGACTGGTCGAGACCACGCAATGAAAGGTCCTTTCCTCGCAAAATTTGCGAGGAAAGGACCTTTCATTGCACTTGGTGGCCCCGACCTGCCGAAGTTCTCTCAGCGTGTCGTGAAGCTTGCGTTCCGTTTACGCCGCCGATCTGGCACCCTGGAGTGGTGTTGCGGCTTGCAGGTGCACGGCTGCTCGATGATCGGGACTATCCCGCGGTCCGTGCCGCGCTCGCCACAGACCCGGTCGGCAGCTGCATGGTGAGTGCCAGGGTGGAGACGGCGGGTCTCGACCCCTGGCGGCTCGGTGGTGAGCTCTGGGCCGCGGATTCCCGCCCCGTACGCGCGGGCAGACTCCAAGGCTTGTGCTTCTCCGGGCCGAACTTGATCCCCTTGCGCGGCAACGCCTCCGCTTTGCGTTCCTTCGCCGATCGCGCCCTCCGGCGTCAGCGCACCTGTTCGTCACTGGTCGGCCCTGCCCCGCAGGTGCTGGGGCTCTGGGACGAACTGGAGCCGGAATGGGGCCCCGCCCGCGAAGTCCGGCACGACCAGCCGCTACTGGCGCTCGACGGGATCCCGTCCGTCGCCGCCGATCCGCTGGTCCGCGCGGTACGCCCGGAGGAACTCGACCGGTATCTCCCTGCCGCGATCGCCATGTTCATCGAAGAGGTCGGCGTCGATCCGCGCAACGGTGACGGTGGCGCCGGGTATCGCGCCCGCGTCGCGGAGCTGATCGCCGGCGGCCGGGCGTTCGCGCGGTTCGAGGACGGCGAGGTCGTCTTCAAGGCCGAAATCGGCGCGATGTCCTCGACGGTCGGCCAGATCCAGGGCGTCTGGGTGCATCCCGAACGCCGCGGCGGCGGGGTCGGCACGGCCGGGACGGCGTCCGTGGTGACCAGGCTCGTCCGCGGGATGGGCCGCACGGCGAGCCTCTATGTCAACGCCTACAACGGCCCGGCGCTCGCCGCCTATCGCAAGATCGGCTTCCAGCAGGTCGGGCAGTACGCGACGGTTCTCTTCTAGGCCGTGTCGCGTCCGGCCGCATCGGGCCGGGGCTGGCAGGATTCGAAGCATGCCAGCAGGTCGTCGTATCGCCGTCGTCGTGCTCGCGGGGGTGGTGGGTCTCTCGGCCGCCGGGTGCGGCCTCTTCGCCGATTCGGGTCCCGAGGACGCCATCTCGGGCTTCCTCGGCGGGCTCTCCTCCGGTGACGTCGCCGCCGCGGCCTCCTTCACCGATTCGCCGGAGGCCGCGCGCGCGTCGCTGGACATGGCTCGGAAAGCGCTTTCGCCCGAGTCGATCGCCGTCGTGGACAAGCAGGTCCGGCATTCGTCCGGGGCGGACAACGGGACGGCGACCTATCAGCTCACCTGGAAGCTGCCGCGCGGCCGGACCTGGACGTACAAGGCCGACGCGCAGGTCCATTCCACGCAGGACGGCTGGAAGGTGCGCTGGTTGCCGACGGCGCTCCATCCGCAGCTGGCCGCGCAGCAGAGCATCGCGCTGAAGGCCGATCCGCCGGATCTGGCGCCGGTGCTGGACCGCGACGGGATGCCGTTGCTGCGCCCGCAGACGGTCGTCAGCGTGGTGCTCGACCCGGCGAAGGCGGGCGATCTGATGGCCGTCACCGACAAACTCGGCGCGGCGCTCAACCGGTTCGAGCCGTCGGTGACCGGCCAGTCGATCCGCGACGGGGTGAAGACGCTCAAACCCGGCTCCGGCTACCCGGTGGTTAGCCTGCGGGCGAACAGCTACCAAGAGGTGAAGCCCGAGATCTACGACCTGCCCGGCGTCCGGTTCAGCCAGCAGGAAAGGCTGCTGCCCGACGACAAGAACTTCGGCAAGCAGGTGCTGCCCGCGGTCCGGACGCTCGTCGAGGACCAGGTGGAGGGGTCGGCGGGCTGGCGCGTCGTCACGCTCGACACGGGCGGTGGCGAGATCATCGACCTGCATTCCGAGAATCCCAAGCCCGCGCCCGCGGTCGTCAGCACGCTCAGCGTGAAGGCGCAGGGTTCTGCGGAGCGGGCGCTCGCCCCTGTCCCGACGGCCTCCGCGCTGGTCGCGATCCAGCCGTCGACCGGCGAACTGCTGGCGGTGGCGCAGAACGCCCCGGCCGACTCGCAGGGCGCGATCTCGCTCACCGGCCGGTTCCCGCCGGGCTCCACGTTCAAGATGGCCACCGCCGTCGCCGGGCTGACCGCGGGTTCGGTGCGGGCGGACAGCCCCGTCGACTGCCCCGGTACGGCCACGTTCGAAAACCGGACGGTGCCGAACGAGGGCAAGTTCGCGCTCGGTGTCGTCCCGCTGTCCACGGCGTTCGCCAAATCCTGCAACACGACGTTCGCGAAACTCGCGACCGATCTGCCGCCCGCCGCGCTGACCGACGCCGCGCGCGACCTCGGCGTCGGCGCCGACTTCGTGATCCCGGGCCTGACCACGATCACCGGTTCGGTCCCGCCCGCGAACACCGTCGCGCAGCGCGCGGAGAACGGGTTCGGGCAGGGGACCGTCGTGACGAGCCCGTTCGGGCTGGCGGTCGCCACCGCGACGGTCCAGTCCGGGAAGGTCCCGGTGCCGACGCTGGTGCGGGGGATGGCCACGACGTCGTCCGGGCTCGGCAAACCGATCAAGCCGGAGGTGCTCGACGCGCTGCGCGGGATGATGCGCGAGGTCGTCACCGACGGTACGGCGACGCTGCTCAAACCCTTGGCGGACGTCCGGGGCAAGACCGGGACGGCCCAGTTCGGCGACGGCACGCGTTCGCACGGCTGGTTCGTCGGCTACACCGGCGACCTGGCGTTCGCGGTGCTGACGACCGACGCGGGAACGTCCAGGCCCGCGGTCGAGGCCGCCCAGCGCTTCCTGACGGGGCTCGGCTAGCGGTCAGGTCGTAGGCTGGGCGCATGTCCGTTCGCTCCCCCTTGAAGCCCGGCGTCCAGACGCCGAGGCGAGTCGTCCCCGCCAGCATCGCCCGTCCCGAGTACGTCGACCGGCCGGCGCCGAAACGCGACACGGGCAACGGGGTCCGCACGCCAGAGGTCATCGAGGCGATGCGGGTCGCGGGCCGGATCGCGGCGCAGGCGCTCGAGGAGGGCGGCAAGGCCGTCAAACCCGGTGCGACCACCGACGACATCGACAAGGTGATCCACGAGTTCCTGCTGGACAACCACGCGTACCCGTCGACGCTCGGCTACCGCGCGTTCCCGAAGTCGTGCTGCACCTCGCTGAACGAGGTGATCTGCCACGGCATCCCGGACTCGACGGTGATCGAGGACGGCGACATCTGCAACATCGACGTCACCGCGTTCATCGGCGGCGTCCACGGCGACACCAACGCGACGTTCCTGGCGGGTGACGTCTCCGAGGAGGCGCGGCTGCTGGTCGAGCGTACGCGTGAGGCGACCATGCGCGCGATCAAGGCCGTCCGCCCCGGCAGGCAGCTCAACGTGATCGGCCGTGTCATCGAGGCGTACGCGAAGCGGTTCGGTTACGGCGTCGTGCGTGACTTCACCGGCCACGGTGTCGGCCCGGCGTTCCACACCGCGCCGACCGTCCTGCACTACGAGGAGCCGTCCGTCGACACGGTGATCGAGCAGGGTATGACCTTCACGATCGAGCCGATGATCACGCTCGGCACCATCGAGTACGACATCTGGGCCGACGACTGGACCGTCACCACCAAGGACAAGAAGTGGACGGCGCAGTTCGAGCACACCCTCGTGGTGACCGAGGACGGCGCCGAAATCCTCACCCTGCCCTGACGTGGGCTGAAAGGGCCCTTCACCGCATGTGATGCGGTGAAGGGCCCTTTCGCTGCGTCTAATGCGGGGAAAGTCCCCTTCAGCTCTCGTCCTGCTCCACACGGGCCAGGAGCTCGTCCAGGAAACCGCACGCCTCGGTGGCGGCCCGGTCGGCATCGCGATCGGCGATGGCCTCGGCGAGGCCTTCATGCCCTATCTCCGGCAGGTACTCGCGCCCCGGCGTCACGTTCGACGTGGCGGCCACGCTGGCCGTGATCACCTCGGTGAGCCCGCGGTACATCTCGGTCAGCAGCGTGTTGTGTCCACTTTGGACGACGGCGAAGTGGAATTCCGCGTCGAGGCGGGCGAAATCCTCCCAATGGCCCTCGCGCAGCTCGGCGTTGCGGCGGTCGAGCAAAGCCTTCAGCTCGGCGACCTCCTCGTCGGTCCGCGACGCGGCCGCGAGCCGGGCGCCTTCGACCTCGAGGATGCGCCGCACCTGCAGCACCTCGCGCAGTTCCGAACCGCACAACCGCCGGATGGCGCCCGAGACCTCGCTCGTCGCCCGCACGTAGGTCCCGTCGCCCTGCCGGACCTCGAGCAGCCCCGTGTGCGCGAGCGCGCGCACGGCCTCGCGGACGGTGTTGCGCCCGACGCCGAGCTGCCCTGCCAGCTCCGGTTCGGTCGGAATCCGCTGACCGATGGGCCATTCTCCCTGCGTGACGGCGTCACGCAGCTGCTCGATGACCTGATCGACCAGGCCGGCACGGCGCGTGGTGGCCAATGGCACAGCGTTGTCCCTTCATCCAATCATCCTATGTATGTGATACTAGCCGACGTGCGTGTCGACTCCCGAGAATCCGTTGCCCCGTTCGACGAAAGCCTCGAACTCGAAGGCTCCATCGAAACGGAGTGGCGGCCGGGAGTGATCACCGGCGGCGTGCTGCTCGGTGTCGCGGTGATCCTGGTGGCGCTCAATCTGCGCCCGGCCATCACCAGTGTCGGCCCGATCCTCGGCGAGATGCGCGACGACCTCGGCGCCACGGCGACCTGGGCAGGCGTGCTCACCACGCTCCCCGGGCTCTGTTTCGCCGCCGCCGGTCTCGCCGCGCCCCTGCTGGCCCGCCGGTTCGGCATCGGCGCGGCCATCGCTTCCGCGCTTTCGGTGCTGGCCGTCGGCCTGGTGCTGCGCGTGCTCGACGGACCGTACGTCGTGCTCGGGGGAACCCTGGTGGCCACGGCGGGCATCGCACTGGCGAACGTACTGATCCCAGTCGTCATCAAGGACTCCTTCCCGGCACGTGTCGGCATGATGACCGGCGTGTACACCGCCGCTCTGCAGGGCGGGGGCGCCCTGGGGTCCGCGCTCACCCCTCCCTTGGAGAACGCGTTCGGCGGCTGGCGCCAAGGTCTCGGCGCCTGGTCGGTACTGGCGGTGCTCGCACTCCTCGTCTGGATTCTCGCAGCCCGCGGTGCGGGGCGTGCGCCCGTTGCCGAGGCAGGCAAGCAGGGTAGCGGGCGATCGCTCCTGCGTAGCCCCCTTGCGTGGATGGTCACGCTTTTCTTCGGAACTCAGGCCTTTTTGGCCTACGTCGTGATGGGCTGGCTGCCGGAGGTGATGATCGACGCGGGGGTGAGCAAGGGTGATTCCGGGCTGCTGCTCGGCTTGATCTCGCTCATCGCCGTCCCGATCAGTCTCGTGGTGGCGCCGATGGCCGCGCGGCACAAGAGCCAGAGCCCGTGGATCGTCGGGCTGGGTGTTCCCGGCTTCATCGGCATGGCAGGCATGATGATCGCTCCGGCCGCCTCGCCGCTGCTCTGGTGCATCCTCATCGGGCTCGGCATGAGCGTCTTCTCGCTGGCGCTGACGGTGATCGCGCTGCGGGCGCGTACCGGCGAGGACACCGCGCGGCTGTCGGGGATGGCGCAGGGTATCGGCTACTTGATGGCCGCCGTCGGGCCCTTCCTCTTCGGGCTGCTTCACGATCTCACCCACGGCTGGACCGTTCCCTGGATCATGATGCTCGCCGTCTTCGCCGCTCAGATGACCTTCGGTGCGTTGGCCGGCCGCCGCCGCTTCGTCTGAACGCGTTCAAAAAACATCTTGACCCAGCCGGGGGCGGAGCCATAGCCTGATCGAGTTGAACCTGTTCAAAACTCGGTCCTGGGGGTCGGCGTGGTGGAGGGACTGGCGTACGGGGCGGCACTGGCGTGTTTCGCCGCGGTGTGCGTCGCCGTGGCGCCGGAGCGGCCCGCGGCGGTGGCCTCACCGCACGAGTTCTACCGCGCCGTGGACCGGGTGTGCGTGCGGGTGTGGAGGGACGGCGGCGCGGATATCGAGCGCTACTGGCCGGATCCGAAGGGGGACGCCGCGACGGAGCTGCGCAAGTGGCAGCACTATGTCGCGACGCGGGTGGACGACGCCAAGGACGTCCTCAAGGGGGCGACGGGGGTCCGCGCGGTGCCAGGAGGGGCGGCATCCGCGCGGGAGGAGTTCTTGGCGGCGATCCGCCGGTACGTCGAGGCGGGCGAGCGGTTCTCGGGGGATGGGGCCCGCTCGGCCGTCTTGATGGGCGCCTCGGACGCCGAGAGGGACGCGGTGAGCGCGCTCGCGGCGCGGAACGGGGCCCGCGCCTGCGGCCGCGTCGTCTGAGAACGCATTAAGAGGACTAAATGCGGGGTAAGGCAAAGGGCGAGACGTGTCGCGAAAGCCACTTTCGCGGCATGTGATGTCCTGAAAGTGGCTTTCGCGACATGGCCACCGAGCGGCCACGAACGGTCTGCCGCCGTGGCCCGGCACGTTCTTCGGCAACCGCGGCAGGACTCAGTCCAGCGGCAGGTTCAGCAGCGCGTTCTCGACCAGTTCCGGCATCGCCGGGTGGATCCAGTACTGCCCGCGCGCCATGCTCTTCGCGTCCAGCCCGAAGCTCATCGCCTGGATCAGCGGCTGGATCACCGAAGACGCCTGCGGGCCGATGATGTGCGCGCCCAGCAACTGCCCGGTGGCCGGGTCGGCGAGCAGCTTCGCGAAGCCGGTGGTGTCCTCCATCGCCCAGCCGTAGGCGATGCCGGCGTAGTCCTGGTGCGACGTCACGTACGAGACGCCACGCTCGCGCGCCTCGCGTTCGGTCAGCCCGACCGACGCGACCTGCGGCGAGGTGAACACCGCGTGCGGGACGAACCGGTGGTCGGCCTCGATCCGCTCGTCCGGGTGCAGCAGGTTGTGCTGCACGACGCGCTGCTCGTGGTTGGCGACGTGCTTCAGCTCGAACACCGACGAGAGGTCACCGAGCGCGTAGATCCCGTCGACCACGGTCTGCTGGTACTCGTCGACCACGACGTGCCCGCGCTCACCCGTGGTCACACCGGTGGCGGCGACGTCGAGGAGGTCTGAGTTCGGCTTGCGGCCGGTGGCGACCAGGAGCACGTCGGCCTCGACGGTCTCGGCGCCTTCGGGGCCTTCGAGATCCAGCGCGATGCCCGACGCGGTCTTGCGCGCGCGGACGGTCTTCCGGTCGAGCCGGACGTCGAACCGCTGTGAGGCCAGTTCGGTGAACCGGGCGCTGACGTCGTCGTCCTCGGAGCGCAGCAGCGCGCCGGACCGGTTGACCACGGTCACGGTCACCCCGAACGAGGCGAAGACGTGCGCGAACTCGGCCGCGATGTACCCGCCGCCCAGGATCACGATGCTCGACGGCAGCTCGTCGAGCCGCATCACCGTGTCGGAGGTGTGGTAGCCGGTTTCGGCGAGACCGGGGACGTCCGGGATCACCGGGCGGCCGCCGGCGGCGAGTACGAACCTGTCGGCGGTGATCGTTTCCGCGGGGCGGCCGTCGGAGTAGGAGACCCGCAGCTCCTTGTGCCCGGTGAAGCGGCCTTCGCCCTCGTAAACGGTGACGTTCTTGTTGTCCTCGTGCTGGACGCGGTACTCGCGACCGCCGGCGGCGATCGGGTCGATCCGGCCGAAGACCCGGTCGCGCACGTCGCGCCAGCGGACCCCGGTCAGCTCCTCGTCGACGCCGAACTTCGAGGACGTCGCTGGCGTGGCCGCGACGTTGGCGGCGTGCACGAACATCTTCGTCGGGATGCAGCCCACGTTCAGGCAGGTTCCACCGAACGTGCCCTTCTCCACGATCGCCGTGTTCCAGTCCGCGAAGCGCGGGTCGAGGATCGAGTTACCCGATCCGGTACCGACGATGACCAGGTCGTAGTGGGGCACGCTGTCTTCCTTTGCGGCGGGGAGCGAGGTGGTTCCGACTCTAGCCAACTTGTCACGGCGAGCGGTTGTTCCCGGTCCGCACGAGGTCCCTGGGTGACAGCTGCGTTCGGTGAACACAGGTCCACCCGTTTCAGTGACACCACATCGGGCTTTCTCCGATTAGGGTATTCGCGATCGCTCGTGTACGCGCTGGAGTCGAATGACTTCCCAGGGTTTGACCGTACGTACGCCCCGGTGAAGGGACAGAACATGCCCAAGAAGTCACGACGCACGCTGCTGCTCGCGGTCGGAGCGGTACTCGCGACGGCCGTGATGGTGCCGGTCGCGGTCAACAGCGCGTCGGCGGACGACAGTGCGGTGGGCGGCCCGGAGCAGGCGGCCCAGCCGAGGATCGTGGGCGGCGGCAAGGCTTCGGTTTCGCAGCACCCGTACGCGGTCTATCTTGCCGATCGTGGAGGCAACCAGTACTGCGGCGCCGTGATCGTCAGTTCCACGACGGTCGCGACGGCGGCGCACTGCGCGGTCGCGGTCAAGCGCGCCGATGTCCGCGTGGTGGCGGGGCGGGACAACAAGCGCTCCCGGGACGGCATGGAACTGCGGGTTTCGCGGATCTGGGTCAGCCCCGACTACAGCGGCGATCCCGGCAAGGGTGACGACATCGCGGTGATGACGGTCAGCGGTCAGCTGCCGTACCGGCCCGCGAAGGTCGCGGACAGCGGCGACGCCGACCTGTACAGCGAAGGCACGAAGGCGACCGTTCTCGGCTGGGGCCGGGTCGCCGAGGGTGGCGCGCGGTCGGACTACCTGCGCAGCGCGGTCGTCCCGGTGGTCAGCGACAAGACCTGCCGCAGCGCGTACTCGGGCTACGACCCCAGCGACATGGTGTGTGCCGGTTACCCCGAAGGCGGCATCGACGCCTGCCAGGGCGATTCGGGCGGACCGCTCATGGTCGGCGACACGCTGATCGGGATCGTGTCGTTCGGCGAAGGCTGCGCGAAGGCGGGAAAACCCGGCGTTTACACCCGTGTCTCCCACTTCGCGGACGAGATCTCCCAGCAGAAGAACCGTGGCCTGATCGGCTGATCGGTGCTTTCTTCACGCCCGATGTGCTAACAAGTGGGCGTGACCACCGACACCCCGATCATCGAGACCTCGTCGTTCCCGCTGTCCGTCGCCGGTGACGAGATCACCGCCGCGCAGCTGCACGGCATCCTCCGTCTGCGCGTGGACGTGTTCGTCGTCGAGCAGGACTGCGCCTATCACGAGATCGACGGACGCGATCTCCTGCCCGGCACCCGGCACCTCTGGATCGGGGGTTCCGTCGCCGTCGACTCGTATCTGCGGGTACTGCAGGACGCCGGTGGCACCTTCCGCATCGGCAGGGTGTGCACGGCCGTCCGCTCACGCGGCAAGGGACTGGCGGGACGGCTGATGGAGACCGCGCTCGCGGGGATCGGGGACGCGCCGTGCGTCCTCGACGCGCAGACGTACGCGACGGATTTCTACGCCAAGTACGGCTTCGTGGTCGAGGGCGAGGAGTTCATGGAGGACGGGATCCCGCACATCACGATGTGGCGCCGGGAGGCGCCGCAGCCGTGATCACCCCGACCGCGCGGTCCACGTCGGCCTCGGTGAGGTCGGCCCGCGCGGTCAGGCGCAGACGGGAGATGCCGTCGGGCACGGACGGCGGGCGGAAACACCCGACCCGCACACCCTGATCGGCGCACGCGGCCGCCCAGGCGACGGCCGATTCCGGCGACGGCGCCTGCACCGAGATCACCGCCGCGTCCGGGAGACTGACCCGGAAACCCGCCGACTTCAGCTGCATCGCGAGGTTTCCGGCGGCTTCGGTCACCTTGGTGGCCAGCTCGGGCTCGGCCTTCAACGCGCTGAGCGCGGCCAGCGCGGCGGCGGCACTGGCGGGCGCGAGGCCGGTGTCGAAGATGAAACTGCGCGCGGTGTCCACGAGATGCTTGATCACCCGACGCGGTCCGAGCACCGCTCCGCCTTGCGCCCCAAGGGATTTCGAGAGCGTGATCGTGGTGACGACGTCCGGCGCGCCGGAGAGCCCCGCCGCGTGGACGGCGCCGCGGCCGCCCTCGCCGAGGACGCCGAGGCCGTGCGCGTCGTCGACGAGCAGTGAAGCGCCGTGCTCCCGGCAGACACCGGCGAGCTGCTCCAGCGGCGCGATGTCGCCGTCGACGGAGAACACGGAATCGGTGACGACGAGCGCGCGCGGCTTGCGGCGGGTCGCGAGCGCGTGTTTGAAGGCGCTCGGGTCGCTGTGCGCGACGGCGGCGATGTCCGAGCGGGACAGACGGCAGCCCTCGATCAGGGAGGCGTGGATGTACTTGTCCGTGACGATCGCGGAATCCGCACCGGACAACGCCGTGACGGCGCCGAGGTTGGCGGTGAAGCCGGACGAGAAGACCAGCGCGGCCTGGGTGCCGCAGAAGCGGGCGAGTTCGTGCTCGAGTTCGGCGTGGACCTCGGTGGTGCCGGAGACGAGCCGGGAACCGGTCGCCCCGGCGCCCCAGCGCAAAGCGGCCGCCGCGGCGGCACCGGCGACGCGCTTGTCCCTGGCGAGCCCGAGGTAGTCGTTACCCGCGAGATCCAGCTCCGGTTCCTGCGCCTGCCGGATGCGCAGCTTGCGCACCAACCCGGCCTCGGCCCGCTTCTCAGCCTCCACGTCGAGCCAGTCGAAGACCTGGTCGGGCGGGAGGTTCTGGGAAACGGGGCCGGAAGAAGTCACGTCCCGCAGTCTCCCATCCGCCGTTCGGCGCTGGGCGTGGTGGTCCCCACAGCGAACGCCATGAAAGGTCCTTTCCTTGCAAATTTTGCAAGGAAAGGACCTTTCATGGCACTAGCCGCCGGGTAAACCGGCTTCAGTTAGTTCAGCTGTCGTAGCTGCGACGCGGGCGACCGCCCGGACGCTGCGGACGGCCGTTGCCGCCACCCGACTCGCCGCGACGCGGGCGGCCGCGGAAGCCGCCGGGACGGCCGCCTTCGCGGTGACCGTGACCCTCGCGGGAACCCTGGTAGCCACCGCGGTCGCCACCGTAGCCGCGGCCGCCGCCGCGACGCGGGGACTCACGACGGCGCTCGACGACCGGCTCGCCGCTGGGCTGCTGCGCACCGGTGATGCGGATGAGTTCGGCGTCGCCAGGGCGGACCGTGGTCTGCTCGGCGCGGACACCGGCGCGGTCGGTCATCCGGCGCACCATGCGGCGCTGGTCGTGGGTGACCAGCGTGACCACGACACCGGACGCCCCGGCGCGCGCGGTGCGGCCGGCGCGGTGCAGGTAGTCCTTGTGGTCGGCGGCCGGGTCGACGTGCAGCACCAGCGAGATGTCGTCGACGTGGATACCGCGCGCGGCGACGTCCGTGGCGACGAGGACCGGGGCGAAGCCTTCCTTGAAGTCCGCGAGGACCCGGTTGCGCTGGCCCTGGGTCTTGCCGCCGTGCAGCGCGGCCGCGTGGACGCCCTTTTCGCGCAGGCGCTCGGTGAGGCGGTCCACGTGATGCTTGGTGCGGACGAACATGATCGTGCGGCCCTCGCGGGCGCCGATCTCGGTGATGACGTCCTGCTTGTCCTGGTGCGTCACCTGGAGCACGTGGTGATCCATGGTGGTGACACTGGCGGTCGACGGGGCGACCGAGTGCGTGACCGGGTTGGTCAGGTACGCGCGGACCAGGCGGTCGACGTCACCGTCGAGGGTGGCGGAGAACAGCAGGCGCTGGCCGTCACGCGGGGTCAGGTCGAGGATCTCGCGAACCTGCGGCATGAAGCCCATGTCGGCCATCTGGTCGGCTTCGTCGAGCGCGATGAAGGTGCAGTCCGACAGCGACGCGGTGCCCTGGCGGACGTGGTCCGACAGCCGGCCGGGGGTGGCGATCAGCAGGTCGACGCCGCGGGAAAGCGCGTCGGCCTGACGGGTGAAGGCCATGCCGCCGACGGCGGTGCGGCACCACAGGCCGAGCGACTTGGCCAGCGGGGTCAACGAGTCGGCGACCTGCATGGCCAGCTCGCGGGTCGGGACCAGGATCAGCGCGCGGGGGTGCTTCGGACGGGCGCGGCCGCCGTTGAGCCGGGTCAGCATCGCGAGGCCGAAGGCCAGGGTCTTGCCGGAACCGGTCTGGGCGCGGCCCAGCACGTCGCGGCCGGCGAGCGCGTCGGGGATCGTCGCCGACTGGATCGGGAACGGGGTGGTGATACCGGCGTCGGCCAGTGCCCGGAGCAGCGGCTCGGGAAGCCCGAGCTCCGCCCAGGTGGTGGCCTTGACACTCTCGACGGCGTCGTTGTGCAGCATCGAGTCACCCGCGGGGCGGGTGCGCGGCTTGCGGTGCTGCCGGGCCGACGGTGAAGTGTGGCCGGAGTTGAACGTGACTGTCACAAATGCCTCTCGGACGTGGCACGTCGCAAGGAGGCCCGGGCTGCCCGCACGCAGGCAAGGCAAGATGGTGTGCACAGATGGGCGTTCACAGGGACGAACCCGGCACACCGCGTCTGCGTGACACCGCGCGCCAATTGATTGATACGGATACCGCGAGCCATTCGGTTGGCTTTGGAGGCGACGGACACCAACTCATCCACGCCGCCGGTTGCGGTCTGTCACTACTGTACCGGACCGTTATCCGGCCACCCAACCCGAGGGACCGATTGTGGGCAGGGTCTCCACGACGGCTTCTCCCTGCGTGTCATGAAAGGGTCGTTCCTGACACGTCACGTCCTGAACGACCCTTTCATGACACTGTGGACGGTCACCGGAGGCCGGCGATCTCCTTCAGCTCCTCGATCAGCTCAGGGACCGCCGTGAGCCGCTCCGGCAGCCCCCGCGAGTGGAACCACGTCGCGATGTTCCGCACGTCCCGCGCGAGGAACTCCAGCCCGCCGGGATTGGCCACGATGTCGACCACCTGCGGCAGATCGATCACCATGATCCGCTCACGGTGGACGAGCAGGTTGTACGCCGAGAGGTCGCCGTGCGCGAGCCCCTGCGACGCCAGTAGTTCCAGCATCGCCGACGTCTGGAACCACAGCTCCCGCAACTGATCGGGCTCCGGCCGGACCTGTGCCAGCCGCGGCGCGGCCGTCTCGCCGTCGCCGAGGAATTCCAGCAACAGCTCGGTGCCGTCGCGCTGCACCGGGTACGGCACGGGCGCACCGACCGACCAAAGCCTGCTCAGCGCGCCGAATTCCGCCACGGCCCATTGTTCGGCGATGAGGTTGCGGCCGAAGCTGCTGCGCGATTCCATGGCCCGCATCTCCCGCGACCGCCGCATCCGCCTGCCTTCGAGGTAACCGGCGTCGCGGTGGAACAACCGGTGCTCGCCACTGCGATACCGCTTGGCGGCGAGCACGACACCCTCGGTGCCGGGCAGATTGCGCCGGACGAGGTGGACGTCCGCCTCCTTGCCGGTTTTGAGTACGCCGAGTTCGGTGTCCACCGCCGCGAGTTCGGTGATCACCCAGTCCGGGCGCGGCAGCGGCCCGTGCTCCGCCTCTCCCCACGTGCTCCAGCGGTCGGCGCCGTCGGGGATGGCGGTTTCGGTGTAGGCGTCCTCACGCAGCCGGGCGAGCCGGACGCGTTCGGCTTCGGTGAGCCGTCCGCCGCGGGCGGGTTCGGGCTCGTCGTCGAAACGGGCACGACGGGTGCGACGAGGACGTTGTTCGTAGGACTCTTCGAGATCGTGCTTGCGCACTGGTGGGTTTCTCCTGTTTCAGGGATGCCCCACCGGGCGAGCGTCGTGGCTCAGCCGCGAGGGGCGAGTGGATGGGGGCGGCCAAGGCCCCGGACAGTCATCAGCACGAGGCACCTCCCTGTCGCATCCACCGGCTCCCTGCCGGATCGCGCACGATCATGGCGGACACCTTCGGGTGCTCGCAACCGATTTAATTTCGAGAGTCCCGAAACCCGGTTGCCGTCCGGTGCGATCCTGGTGGCGGACGGCGATCCGGGGAGGACTGGTGGCGAAGCGGCGGTATGTGGCGAGGGGTGTGCCCGGCGGGTACCGGATCTGGGACACCAAGGCGCGGCGATGGTGGGGCGACCACTACGAGCTGTGCCCCGACGACTTGCTCGCCGAGCTGAACGGCTCCGCCGATCCCTCGCGGATCACCGCCCTGCTCAAGAGGCACCGGGCGCTTCGGCGGTGAGCTGATCGCCTACGCCGACCGCAGTCCCGCCAGCTCGCTCCGCGACCGCACCTTCAGCTTCCGCAGGACACTCGCGACGTGCTGCTCCACCGTGCGCCGCGACAGGAACAGCACCTCGGCGATCTCCCGGTTGGTGTGCCCGGCGGCCAGCAGGCGGGCGACGTCGCGCTCGCGCGGGGACAGCTCGTCGCCGTAACCGCGGCGGCCGCGCCGCGACGGGGCGACCGCGCCGGTGGACCGGAAGGCGTGGCGGCAGCGCGCGGCGTCGCGGGTGGCGCCGAGGTGGTCGAAGGTCTCCGCGAGCGCCGCGAAGGTCTCGGCGACGTCCTCGTCGCGGGCCAGGCGGCAGCGCGTGGCGCGTTCGGCGATCAACGCCGCGTGATACGGCGCTGGGAGGGCCTCGAACCGGGTCCGAGCCCGCTCGAAGGCCTCGATCGCCTCCGCGTGTTCGCCACGGGACGCCGCGATCAGCCCGCGGTTCGCGGCCAGCGCCGCCCGGGTCGACGGCGCGTCGAGGTCACCGATCTCCCGTTCGAACTCGTCGGTCAGCGCCTGCGCTTCGGCGTCCCGCCCGGTGGCGCAGTACGCGTCGACGGCGGCCATCAGCAGATCGGCGCCCCAGGCCCAGACCCCCTTGGCGCGCAAGAGTTCCAGTCCCTTCTCGGCCTGCGTGACGGCGGCCTCGCCGAGATCCTGCGCGAGCAGCATGCCCGCCATCCCGGCGTGCGCGGCGATCGCGACCGGGGTGAAGGCGTTCTCGGGCTGGTCCGCCGCGGTGCCGGCGAACCGGGCGGCGGCCTCGTCCCATTCGCCGCGGGCGGCGGCGAGCAGGCCGAGGACCAGGCACAGTTCGCTGGTCACCGGCAGGAGGTCGCGGTACTCGTCGATCAGCGCGCAGGCCCGTTCGGCGAGGCCGTCCCAGTTCCCGGTGAGCCAGTCGGTGTGGACGGCCGTCGCGCGGGCGGTGCTGACGACGTACGGCGCCCCGCAGTCGGCGGCCAGCTGCATCCCGCTGTGCAGCAGGCTTCTCGCCCGCCGATGGTGGCCCGTCCAGGCGCAGGCGTCGGCGCTGTTGCAGTGCAGCCGCGCCAGATGCCGCTGTTCGTCGGCGGAGCCGACACTGGTGGGCACCCGGTCCAGCATGTCCCAGCCGCGCGCGTCCCCGATGTGCAGCCGCGACGCCACGTTGTTGGCCATCAGGATGATCTTCAGCCGCCGGTCGGTGGCCCGCTCGATGAGCCCGTCCACCCGGTCCATCCAGCGCCGGTGCTCCCGCAGCGGGGTCGCGCCGACCCACGGCTGCGCGAGGACGCCCATCCCGCGGCCCGCCAGGTCGGGCCGGTCGGCGAGGTCGTTGACGGCGATCTCGATCTCGGTCCTCGCCGCCTCCAGCCCGCCCGCCTGGCGCACCAGCAGGAGCCCGAGCCCCAGCCGGACCTCGCCGCTCAGTCGTCCGGACAGCCTGCCGTCGGTGAGCAGCCGCTCCAGCGCCGGGACGACCTCGGTCTGCGCGAGGCCGTTGCACGCCACCGAACTGAACTTGACCGCGAGTCTGTCCACATCGGACGGTTGGAGGCCCGGTCCGTCGAGCAGGGTGCGGAGCAGATCCGTCGCGGTCGCGAGATCACCGACCGCCGACGCCTGGTCCGCGGCCGCCTCGCCGTACTTCAGCGCGCCCGCCCGGTCACCCGCCTTGCGGCAGTGTTCGGCCAGCCGTACCAGGGATTGCGGGAGGCGGTCGCGTAGCAGCCGCGCGGCCCGCCGGTGCAGTTCCTGGCGATCGGGGCCGGGGATGGTGCGGTACGCGGCCTGCTGGGCGAACGCGTGCCGGAAGCCGTACGTGCCCTCACCGGCCTCCACCAGGACGTTGCGTTCGAGCGCGAGGACGAGCGCGCGGCGGGCGCGCTCGGGGGTGAGCGCTGCCGCGGCGGCCAGCAGGTCCGAAGTGGACGGTGTGGCGAGGACGGCGGCGGCCTCGGCGATCCGCCGGGCGGCGGGCGGCAGCGCGACGAGATGTTCGACCGTCGCTTCCCGCAGCAGCGCCGGGACTTCGACCGTGTCGAGCAGGTGCCGCGCGGTCATGCCGTCGGCGTGCACCGCGCCTTCGACGCCGCCGATCGCGTGCACGATCTCCTCGACCACGAACGGGATCCCCGCGGTCCGCTCGTGCAGCCGCGCGGCGAACTCGGCGGACACGTTCGCTTCGCCGAGCAGCGCCGAAACCAGTGCGTGGACGCCGTCGCGGTCCAACGGCCGGAGTGTGACGAGCGCGTGCGCGGTGCCGGGCGCCGGGCGGTAGGCGCTGCCGAGCGGGATGCCGCCGGGTGTCTCTTCGCGCCGGTAGGTGAGCAGGAGGGTCAGGCCCGCGGGCGGGTCGGTCATCAGGAACCGCAGCAGGCGACGGGATCCGTCGTCGGCCCAATGGAGGTCTTCGACGAAGAGGACGTGCGGGCCCAGCGAGCCGAGCAGTTCCCGGACGGCGCGGAAGAGCCGGTGCCGTTCGGCCCTCGGATCACCGAGCCGGGGCGGCGGCTCCGGCAGGAAGGCCGCGAGTTCCGGCAGATAGGGCGCGAGGACACCGGTCACGGGGTTGAGGTCGCGCGCCGGGCGGATGTCCTTGAGCGCGTCGAAGACCACGCCGTACGGGAACGGCTCGCGCAACGGCTGGCAGATTCCGGTGAGGACCGGCCGTCCGGCCAGTTCGGCACAGGCCAGCAGTTCGGCGGCGAGCCGGGTCTTGCCCACGCCGGCTTCGCCTTCGAGCATGAGCACCGACGGCGAGCGCATCGCGCCGTCGAGGAGTTCGCGTAGTTCCGCCTCACGGCCGACGAGCACGGGCGAACTCGTCCTGCGTCGGCAGCCACCGATCACCATTGCCGGGTCACCCCCGCTTCACGAACCACACCGTTCGAGTGAACGCAGCTTAAGCGCCTGCTCAGTGATCACGGAACCCACCCGGACCGTCACAGAACTTTCGTAGGGACGGGGAGTTTCCCCATTAGATACGTAGTCCTACGGACCGTTGCCTCGCTTGTTCGCGCAGGTCCCGCCACCCGAAAGTGATTCATGCGTGACAGCACGTCACGGCGCCGGCCTGGATTTCCGCCGGCGCGGACCACCTGTTCGAGTGAACGGAGCTCAGGAGATGCGTGGAGAACTTCGACGTCACCGGATCGCGGGCGCGGTGCTCGCCGGGGCCTGTGCGGCGGCCACCGTGGCCTTCGCCGGACCGGCCGCGGCCGCTGAGGGGCAGATCCGCGGCGCCGGTGTGCCGGGAGCCGTCACGGACGGGTACATCGTCTCGCTCAAGAGCGGCGACGCCGGCCTCGCGGCCAAGTACGGCGGCCAGGTGAAGGCGACCTACACCGCCGCGCTGAACGGTTTCTCGGTGAAGATGACCGAGGCGCAGGCGAAACGCCTGGCCACCGACCCGAACGTCGACTTCGTCCAGCAGGACGCGGTCGCCCACATGACCGGCACCCAGACCAACCCGACGTGGGGACTGGACCGGATCGACCAGAAGAACCTGCCGCTGGACCGGAAGTACACCTACCCGAACGACGGTGCCGGGGCGACGGTCTACGTCCTCGACACCGGTGTCGACTACCGCCAGTCCGAATTCGGCGGCCGCGCGACGAGTGGGTACGACTTCATCGACAACGACAGCGACGCCCGCGACTGCCAGGGGCACGGAACGCATGTCGCCGGCACGGTCGGCAGCGCCACCTACGGTGTGGCCAAGGGCGCCAAGATCGTCGCGGTCCGCGTGCTGAACTGTCAGGGCAGCGGCCAGTACTCGCAGATCATCAGCGGGATCGACTGGGTGGTGAGGAACGCCAAGGGCCCGTCGGTGCTCACCATGAGCCTCGGTGGCCCGGCCGACTCCGGTGTGGACGCCGCCGTGCGCCGCGCCGTTTCCGCGGGCATCACCAACACGGTGGCCTCCGGCAATTCCAACACCGACGCCTGCGGCACCAGCCCGGCCCGGGTGCGTGAGGCCATCACCGTCAACGCCACCCAGAGCGACGACCGCCGGTCGACGTTCTCGAACTACGGCAGCTGCACCGACATCTTCGCGCCCGGCACCAGCATCACGTCGCTGCGCAACGGTGGCGGCACCCAGCAGATGAGCGGTACCTCGATGGCGACGCCGCATGTCGCCGGCGCGGCCGCGATCTACCTGACCTCGAACCCGTCGGCCACCCCCGCCGCCGTCGCCTCCGGTCTCGCCAACGCCGCCACCAGCGGTGTCGTGAAGAGCCCGGGCACCGGTTCGACCAACAGGCTGCTGAACGTGGCGGGTCTCTGATGCGGCGCGGCGTGCGGGCCGGCGTGGTGGCCGTCGCGGCCACCGCGCTGGCCGCGCTCGCCGCGGGCAACGCCCTCGCCGCGGAGGCGGAAGGTGTTGTCGTGCAGGCGAAACAGCACTACGGTGATCAGTACATCGTGGAACTCCACGAGGTCGGCACCCTGGCGGTCGAGCAGTCTTCGGCCGCGCTGACCGGCCGCTACGGCGGCGAGGTCTGATCGGCGTACAAGAACGTGCTGCGCGGCTTCTCGGTCAAGGGCATGTCCGAGCGACAGGCCCGGCGGCTCGCGGCCGACCCGGCGGTCAAGGCGGTCTACCAGGACGGCACCGCGCGTGCCGTCGGCACGCAGACCAACCCCACCTGGGGGCTCGACCGCGTCGACCAGAAGAACCTGCCGCTGGACAAGAGTTTCACGTACCCGAACACCGGCGAGGGCGTCACGGCGTACGACCTCGACACCGGGATCAACCCGGAAAACCCGGAGTACGAGGGGCGCGCGTCCATCGGCAAGGATTTCGTGGGCGGCAACGGGAAGGACTGCAACGGGCACGGCAGTCACACCGCGGGCACCATCGGCAGCAAGACCTACGGTGTGGCGAAGAAGGTCAAGGTCGTCGGGCTGAAGGTGCTGGGCAACGACTGTTCGGGCAACGGTCCCGACTCCGCCATCGTGGACGCGGCCGAATGGATCACCGCGAACGGCACCAAACCGGCGGTGGCGAATCTGAGCCTGCGGATGGACCAGGTCGGGCTCGGCGACGACGTCATCAAGAAATCCATCGCGGCCGGCTTCGTCTACGTGGTGGCGGCGGGCAACGAGAACCAGAACGCCTGCAACGTCAGCCCCGCTCGGGTTCCCGAGGCGATCACGGTCGGCGCCTCGGACAGCAGTGACAACAAATCCTCGTTCTCCAACCACAGTTCGTGCGTGGACATCTTCGCCCCTGGCAGCAACATCACGTCGCTGTCCACGTCCAACGGTGGTTCGGCGAACATGAGCGGGACGTCGATGGCCACGCCGCACGTGGCCGGGGCGGCGGCGCTGTACCTCGCCGCGAATTCCGGTGCCACCGCGCGGCAGACGCGGGACGCGCTGGTGAACAACGCCTCCGACGGCGTGCTCAAGGGACTGCCGTCCGGCACGGTCAACAAACTGCTGAACGTGTCGTTCATCGGCGGCGGTGGCCCCACGCCGACGTGCGGGGTCAAGTCCAACACGACACCGGTGTCCATTCCGGACGCGGGTGACGCGGTGACCAGTTCGGTGACGCAGGAAGGCTGCGACGGCAAGGCGTCGGCGACGCTGCCCGTCAAGGTCGACATCGCGCACACCTACACCGGTGACCTGGCGATAGACCTGATCGGGCCGAGCGGTGCGGTGTTCGGCCTCAAGCAGGCGGGAGGGATCGGCGAGGCGACCGGCGTGCACACGTCGTACACGGTGAACGCCTCGTCCGAACCGGCGAACGGGACCTGGAAACTGCGGGTCCGTGACGTCCACCGGTTCGACAGCGGGACGATCGAAGGTTTCTCCATCACCTTCTGAGTCCTTGCGAACGGCGGTGCGCCGCGGTCACGATGGCCGCGGCGCATCGTCGTTTCGCTGGGAGGCTGGTGCATGGAGTCCTATGACGCCGTGATCGTCGGTGGCGGGCACAACGGCCTGGTGGCGGCGGCCTACCTGGCCGGGGCCGGCCGCTCGGTGCTGGTGCTGGAACGGCGCGACGAGGTCGGCGGGGCGGCGGTCTCCTTCCGTGCCTTTCCCGGTGTCGACGTGCGGCTGTCGCGGTACTCGTACCTGGTGAGCCTGCTGCCGCGCAAGATCATCGCCGAGCTGGGGCTCGGTCTCGAACTCCGGCGGCGGCGGATGTCTTCGTACACCCCCGTCGGTGCCCGTGGTCTCCTTGTCGACACGGGCGACGACGGCCGTACGGCGGCGTCGTTCTCCGCGCTCACCGGGTCCACAAAGGACTTCGAGGCGTGGCGGCGGTTCTACGCGCTGACGGCCCAGGTCGCGGAGAGGACGTTCCCCACCCTGACCGAACCGTTGGTGTCCAGGGAGGAGCTGCGCTCGGGCATCGAGCCGGAGGCATGGGACGCGCTGTTCGAACGGCCGATCTCGGAAACGATCACCGGGATGTTCGGCGACGACACCGTCCGCGGTGTCGTGCTGACCGACGCGCTGATCGGCACTTTCGCCGGAGCCGGTGATTTCCGGCAGAACCTGTGCCTGCTCTACCACGTGATCGGAAACGAGACCGGCGACTGGGACGTGCCGGTGGGCGGGATGGGCGCGGTGACCGGGGCGCTCGCGTCGGCCGCGTCTTCCGCCGGGGCCCGGCTGATGACCGGCGCCGAAGTGTTGTCGATCGACCCGGGCGGCTCGGTGCGTTACCGGCTCGGTGACGACGAATTCGCCGCGCGTGGTGGGCACGTGCTGTCCAATGTCGCACCGCGGACGCTCGCGCGGCTGCTGGGGGAGGAGCCGCCGGAGGCACCGGAAGGCGCGCAGCTCAAGGTGAACATGGTGCTGTCACGGTTGCCGCGGCTGCGTGATGCGAGCGTCGATCCGCGGGAGGCGTTCGGCGGGACGTTCCACGTCAACGAGAGTTACGAGCAGCTGGCGACGGCCTACGCCGAGGCGTCGGCGGGCCGGATCCCGTCGCTGCCGCCGTGCGAGATCTACTGTCATTCGCTGACCGACCCGTCGATCCTCGGCCCGGCCGAACAGTCCGCCGGGGTGCAGACGCTGACGCTGTTCGGGCTCCACATGCCCGCGCGGCTGTTCCAGGGACGAAACGACGCCGCGCGCGAGGAGGCGTTGCGGGCGACCTTGTCCTCTTTGGACAGTGTGCTTGCCGAGCCGATCGAGGACTGCGTGCTGCGTTCGCCGGACGGCGGGTTGTGCGTCGAGGCGAAGACGCCGCTGGACCTCGAAGCCGAATTGGGGCTGCCCGCGGGACACATCTTCCATCGAGATCTGTCGTGGCCTTATGCCGCGGATTCCGCTCAGGTGGGGCTTTGGGGTGTCGAGACGGCGCACGAGCGGGTGCTGCTCTGCGGTGCCGGGGCCGTGCGGGGCGGCGGTGTCTCCGGCATCCCTGGACACAATGCCGCGATGGCGGTGCTTTCCCGGTCCTGAAATGTCATGAAAGGGTCGTTCAGGACAAACGATGTCCTGAACGACCCTTTCATGACACTCGCTACTGGACGGTCAGGGTGTAGGTGGCCGTGGCGGTCTTGCCAGCCGAGTCGGTCGCGGTGACGGTCACCGGGTACGTGCCGCGCTGGAACGGCGCGACCACCTGCATGGTCGAACTGCCGCCACTCGAGATCGTCTTCGGGTTGAAGAACGGTGCGAACGGCAGTCCCTGCCCGGACGCCGACAACGTGATCGCGCCCGTGCCACCGGTGGCGGAAACCGTGACGTTGCTGAAGAAACCGGGCTGGACGGTCCCGCTGGTGGGGCTCAGGGCGACCTTGAGCTCGCCGGGTTGCGGCGCGCCGTCGCCGACGGTCAGCGTCAGGTTCGTGGTCGCGGTGTCGGTGGTGCCCTTACCCGAGATCGTGACGGCGTAGTTCTTTTCGGCCGTCCCGGCGGGAACCTCGATGGTCACCTTCGCCGAATCACCCGACGTGATGGACGTGGGCTGGAACGTGGCCGTCGCGCCCTCGGGAAGTCCCGAAGCGCTGAGCTCGACCTTTTCCGCGCCGTTCTTGCCGGGCTTGCTGGTCACGGTGGCCGAAACGTACTTGCCCGGCTCGACCTTGAGCGCCGACGGCGTCACCCCGAGCGAGAACGTCTCCGGGTTCTGCGGCTCGCCGATCTGCTGCTTGACCCAGTCGCCCATCTCGTTGTTGAGCCTGCCGTACACGCTGTACCACTTGAAATCGCTGCGGCTCCAGGACGCGACGCCGACGATCTTGCCGTCCACGATGAGCGGCCCGCCGCTGTCACCCGGCAGGATCGTGACGCGGCCGTCGCTGTAACCACTGCAGATCATCGTCGCGTCTTTGAAGCCAGCGCCGACGCCGTTGCAGTTGCTTCCCTGCACGATCGGCAGGGTGAACTTGTGCAGTTCGACGTTGCGGGTGTCGTCGTTGTGGTCCTTCTTGCCGTAACCGAGCCCCAGCCCGGATTTGCCCGGCTGGTTCAGGTCCGTGTCGGCCGACGTCGCGACCTTCGCGTACTGGCCGCCCGGCACCGGGATGTCGGCGTCCGTGGTGACCACCGCGACGTCGTAGCCCTGGTCGAAGTTGACGTATTTCGGGTGCTTTACGTAGCTGACGACGCCGATCCGCGTTCCGCCACCGGAGTTGAGGTCGTCCAGCCCGTAGAGGAAGGACTTCTCGCCCGCCGCGTCCTTGCAGTGCGCGGCGATCAGGATCTTGCGCGGCGCGACGACCGAACCCGTGCACGTCTGGCCCTGCGGACGCGTTCCACCTTCGCGCAGGCCGGCGATGATGAAGGGGTGGTCCTTGACCGACGCGGGGGTTCCGCCGATGGAGTTCGTGTGCGGTCCACCGGGGACGACCGCTTGATCCGTCGGGGTGACGGCGGGCAGGTTCGCGGCGGCCGCCGGAGCGGGCAGGAGGACCGAGAGGCAGCCGAGGGCGGCGGTGGTGATCCCCAGTAGCCGTTGTCTTCTGTTCACGGTGGTTCCTTTCCAGGTGGCTGGAAATCACTTTCCGCATGTGCACCTGGCGGAACAACCGAGGAAGGAGCCCGTAGGGGTACGGAACTAATGCACCGCGTCGCCGGTGAGCAGCTCGATACTGTGGTCTCCGGTGCGCTCGACGTCGAGGCCCGCCTTCGTCAGGACCCGCATCAGCTGCTCCACAGTGGACGGTTCGCTGCGCGACTTCACCAGCTCCGCGGCCAGCCTCCCCTTGTACGCCTTGTTGAAGTGGCTCACCGTGGTCCGGTTGCCCTTCGCGTCCTCGGTCACGACGCGCACGGTCACCGCGTCCTGGCGGAGCTTCGCCAGCGCCGAGTAGGTCCCGGACCGCAGGTCGACGACGAGCCCCTCGACAGCCTGGAGCGCCGGTTCGAGGACCGGCTTCCACACGCTGCGTACGGTGCCGAGCGACGGCAGCGCGTTGCCACCCGAAAGCCGGTAGGCGGGGATCGGGTCGGTCGCCGCGACCACGCCGAACAGCGCCGAAGCGACGGCGAGGCGCTTCTCCGCCTTCGCCAGCGTCGCCTTGGTGAAGGACTTCACGTCGAGCGCGTCGTAGAGGACCCCGGTGTAGCGGCGCAGCGCGGGCATCGTGGGCGAGGTCCACAGCTCGGCGTTGCGGGCGACCTCGTCGGCCTGCCGCGGCGTGATGCCGAGCGCCGCGACACTGGCCGGGACGTCGGCGGCCAGCTCGGTCAGCGCGTCGGCCAGTTTCGCCCGGGTCGGGTTCAGCTCCGGGAACGACAGCGCGTCGAGATCCAGCGGCGCGCCGGTGCCGCCGGCGGCCTTGGTCTCGGAAGGGGGCAGGAGCACGAGCACCACGGAAGCGTAACTAAATGAAGTGCGTCACCCCGAGGCGCGGGCTTAGCCTCGTCCGCATGAGCCTGACCTGGCGCCCGCTGACCTTGGACGACATGCCGCGACTGGCCGAGACCTTCGCCGAGGCGGAGCGTGTCGAGCCGATCGAGGAGCACTACAGCGCGGAGGATCTCGCCGAAGAGATCGGTACGCCGACCGTCGACCTGCCGACGGCGTCCACCAGCGCGTGGGATGGCGAGACCCTGGTCGCCTACGGTCTGCTCCGCAAGCGTGACGCGGCGGATACGGTGCACATGATGCGGGTCGAGGCGCTCGTCCACCCCGCGTACCGCGACGACGCGATCGCCGCGCGCCTCACCGGCTGGTTCGAGGAGGCGGGCAAGAAGCTCCACGCGAAGTCCCACCCGGACGTGCCGCTGGAGCTGCACGCCGGGACCAACACCAAACAGCGCTGGCTTACCGAGGTACTCGTGGACGCCGGGTACGAGCACGCCCGGTGGTTCGTCGACATGCGGGCGGACCTCGCTTCGATCCCGCCGGTCAAACCGTTGCCCGAAGAGTTCCCGCTCGTCTCGTACGAGGAGAAGTACGAGGCCCTCACGCTGCGGTCCCGTAACGAGACCTTCGCCGACCACTGGGGGAGCACCGAGCAGTCTCCGGAGGCTTGGCGGCATCTGATCGTCGGCGCGAAGGACTTCCAGCCGGATCTGTCGTTCCTGCTGCTGAGTCCGGAGCGGGACAAGGTGGTCGCGATGGTGCTGAGCGCCCACTTCGCCTCCGATACGGCGGCCACCGGCGTGAAGGATCTGTACGTCAGCCACGTCGCGACCGACGCGAGCCTTCGCGGGCGGGGGATCGCGGGCGCGCTGCTCGGGCACGCGCTCACGCAGGCGAAGGCCCAGGGTTTCCAGCGGGCTTCGCTCAACGTCGACCAGGACAACACCCACCGTGCCCTCGGTGTCTACGAGCGGGTCGGGTTCAGCGAGTTCCAGCGCTGGGCCGGGTACGTGAAGCCCGTTCCGACCTGACCGGTTGTCACCCGAAAGGGTGGATTTCGGTAGAGTCGATCCTCTCGGAGAGATCGCTGGGGGTGGTAGGGCGTTGCCGGTTTCCGCACGCCTCGGCTGGCATGACCTGCCGTCGGCGACGCGTGACGCCGTGGAGCGTGAGCTCGGGTCGGTGGTCCGTCGCTCGTTGTGGCAGACCCCGGAGTTCGACGGCGGTGTCGCCGCGCGGCTCGAACTCGACCGCGGTCATCGCTGGGTCTTCCTGAAGGCGATCCCGGCGGACAGCCCGCGCGCGGGCGGCTACCGGACGGAGGCCTCCATCGCGCGACGCCTCCCCCCGGAGGCGCCCACCCCGAAGCTTCTGTCCTTTGTGGATGGAGAGTGGCTGGTACTCGCGTTCGCCGACTTCGACGGCACCAGGCCGAACCTGCGGCCGGGATCGCCGGACCTCTCCGCGGTACTGGCCACCTTCGGCGCGCTCGGACGCACGCTCACGCCGTGTCCGCTGCCCGACGTCCCGGACGCGCTCGACGATCTCGGACCGCTCCTGCGCGGCTGGCACGAACTCGCGAAGGAACCGCCGGACGACCTCGACGGCTGGGCCGTCCGCAATCTCGACCGGCTCGTCCAGCTAGAGACGTCCTGGCATCCCTGGTCGGCCGGGGACACGTTGCTGCACAACGACATCCAGCCCGAATGCCTGGTGCGGACCGGGCCGGGCAGGGTGCTGGTCACCAACTGGCGCTACCCGGCGCGGGGCGCGGGCTGGCTCGATCTGGTCGCGCTCGTCCCGTATCTGCTCGACGCCGGGCACGAACCCGCCGACGTCGACCGCCTGCTGCGGCGGCGCCCCGTGCTGACCGGTGTCCCGGTCTGGGCGGTCACCGCGTTCGGTGTCGCGCTGGCCGGGCACGCCGAACGAGCGTCCCGTCTGCCGGAACCGCCCGCGACGACGGGCGTCCGCGCGGCGCAGCGCCGTCTCGCCGGCGCCATGCGGGGCTGGCTCGCCTACCGGACGCACTGGCAGTAGCGCCTCGGGCGGCTCGTGGGCGCCGACGTGTGTCGCGAAAGCCACTTTCGCGACGTCAGGTGTCCCGAAAGTGGCTTTCGCGACATGCCGCAGGGAGCGTTGAGGCCGTGAGACGACGAAGGGGCCCTTCACCGCGTGAGATGCGGTGAAGGGCCCCTTCGGCACAGAAACTACAGCTCGTCGGGTCCGTAGCCGGGCATCTTGCCGGTCACCACGAAGATCATCCGGCGCGCGACCGAGACGGCGTGGTCGGCGAAGCGCTCGTAGAAGCGGCCCAGCAGGGTGACGTCCACGGCCGCGGCGACACCGTGGTCCCAGTTCCGGTCCATGATGACCGTGAACAGGTGCTTGTGGATCTCGTCGACCTCGTCGTCGTCCGACTCGATCGTGCGGGCGGCTTCGACGTCCTTGGACTTGATGACCTGCTCGACCTGGCGGGCCAGGCTCACGCCGACCTCGCCCATCTTGGCGAAGTCCGCCTTCACCTCGTCGGGCAGCACGGGGTCCGGGTGACGGCGGCGCGCGGCCTTGGCCACGTGCAGCGCCAGATCGCCCATCCGCTCCAGGCTCTCCGCCGCGTGGATCGCGGCGAGGACGGTCCTCAGGTCGGTCGCGACAGGTGCCTGCAGTGCCAGCAGCGCGTACGCCTGCTCCTCGCATTCGGCGCGCGCGTCGTCGACCTTCGCGTCGTCGCTGATCACCTGCTCGGCGAGTCCGAGATCGACCTCGAGCAACGCCCGGGTCGCCCGCTCCATCGCGTCGGCGACCTGGAGCGACATGCTCGCTAGGTTCTCGGCGAGCTGTTCGAGTTCGACATGGTAAGCCTCACGCATGGCCCAACCCTACGGGGAACAGGGGCCAAAAGCCGCATCCCAGAGTGAACCCGACGTGAACCCGGACTAACGAATGATCCTCAGCCTGAGCTGCTGCTCTTCTTGGCGCCGCCGGACTTGGCGGAGCTGGTCGGAGCGGACGCCGTTTCGCCCGCGGGAGGCGCCGGCGCCTTCTCTTCCAGCGGGGTGTTGTTGATCAGCGCGTCGAAGACGGCCTTCGCCCTGCTTTGGACCAGCACCTCGTTACCGCGCTTGTTCGCCTCTTCGGTGGTGGGCACGGTGAGGAACTTGACCTTGTCCGAGTCCATCCCGCGCATCGACTTCGCCAGCGTCATCATCTGCTTGATGCCGAGGTTCTCGCCGAAGGTGGCCTTGGCGAACGCGTCGATGAAACCGCTGAGCTTGCCGGTATCCAGGATGACGTCCTTCGACATCACCGTCTTCAGCAGCGCGCCGAGGAAGGCCTGCTGCCGTTTGATCCGGCCGTAGTCCGACGTCGGGTCGCCCTTGACGTGCCGCGCCCGGACGTAGTTCAGCGCCTGGTCGCCGGAGATCCGCACCTCTCCCGCCTGCGGGATGATCATGCCGAGTGTGGTGTCGTCGACCGGTTTCTCGTTGTACACGGTGACGCCCTGCACGGCGTCGACCATGGATTTGAAGCCGTTGAAGTCGATCCCGACGAAGTGGTTCATCTTCATGCCGGTGATCTGCTGGATGACCTTCGTGACGCACTGCGGGCCGCCGACCGCGTAGGCGGTGTTCAGCTTCGCGATCTTCTGCGCCGGCGCGGACTCTTCCGAGTACGACGACGTCGCCGGGTCCCAGCGCTTGCATTCGGGACGGCTGATCTCCAGGTCGCGCGGGAAGGAGACCATGACGACACGCTGCCGGTCGGCGGGGACGTGCGCGATCATGACCGTGTCCGAACGGGCGCCCGGGGTGCCGTCGGCGTCGCCGACACCGTCTTCGGCGGCCGCGCCGTCACGGGAGTCGGAGCCGACCATCAGGAAGTTCTCGTCGCCGGTCTGGCCCGCGGCGTCCTGGATGTCGGCCGAGTCTTCGTCGAGCGAAGCGACGGTGTTGAACTTCGCGTCGAACCAGGTCTGGGCCCCCCAGGCCGAACCGATGGAGAGGAACACGAGCGCGGCGACCACGGCGGCGGCGATCCGGCCCGCCTTGGCCGTCTGCCTGGTCTTGCGTTCCTTCTTCTCCTGCAGACGGGTCTGCGGGGCAGGCTCCTCGGCGGCTTCCGCGGGCGTGGAATCGGTGGTCGTGACCACTCGCTGCAGCGCCGTGCGGGTCTGCTCCAGCAACGCGGCGGGGCGGGCGGCGAACCGTTCGCGGCGCTCGCGTTTCTTGGCCTCTTCGGCCTCGAGTTCGTCGTGCGCGGCGGAGAACCGGGCCAGCGTGTGGTCGATCTTGCGCTTGATGATCGTCGCGTCGTCGATCGCCTCGAGCTCGTCGGTCATCGTGAGCCGGTCCATCTCGGACCTCGGCGGGACCGGTACCGGCCGCTGCACCGGGCGGCGGGGACGACGCGGGGACGGCGGTGCCGCGGGCTGCTGCTGCGCGCCCGGGTTCACCAGCGGCGGACGGCGCTGCGTCGGCGCTTCGGGGCTGGGCGCGGCCTGTGAAGTGCGGCGCGGCTGGCGCGCGCGAGGCGGACGCGGGGTCTCGGCAGGTTGCGGGTTCCGCGGTGGCATCTGCGCCCGTGGCGTGGCGGGTTTGGCCGCGCGAGGCGCGGGCGCCGGGTTTTCGACGGGAGCGGCCGGACGCGGGCGACGCGGCGCGGGCGGCTCCGACCGGGCGGCGCGCGCACCGGGTCTCGGAGGCTCGGGCGCCGGTTCGCTCTGCCGGAGGCGGCGTGGAGCGGGCGCATCGGCGGTGGGGTCGAAGACCGGGCGTTCACCGGTGTGACGTGCGACGACGTCGGAAACGCTGATGCCGCCGTGGGTGTCCATCGAGCGGCGCCGACCCCTGCGGCCGCGCTCGCCGTCGCTTCTGTCGGTGTGACTGTGGCGACCGGTCCCCGGGTTGTGGTGCTCGTCGGGCACTCGGTCTCCTTTCACGACTCGTCGAAGCTCTTTCGTTATCGTACGGACACCTCGGGTTCGTGACGACAACCATCCCGGAATTTTCTTCACTCAAGGTACCGAGAAGCGCCGAACGGTCCATGCGATCGGGTGAGCGGTCGTGGTTAAAGCTGCGTTAAAAGGTGTGAAACCACTACACAGAGTGCGACGCGTGACTGTGTGGGTGGCCGGCGAGTGTGTGGTGAGTCGCGCTAGGCGCCGGCGGACTCGGCCGCGTTCATCGGCTGCGGAATCGTCCGTGACGATTCTTCGTCCTGATAGGCCACTTTGTTTCGCCCGGCCCGTTTCGCCATATACAACAAAGCGTCGGCGCTGCGCAACTGCCGTTCCGGTTCCGCCGCGATATCCGGTTCCGCGCGGCTTTCGTGCGCGAGTCCCACGCTGATCGTCACGGAGAGGCCGGGGCGGATCCGGCGCCACGGATGGCGGGCCACCCGGATACGGGCGGTGTCGGCGATGCGCACGGCGCGGGCGGCGTCGACGTCAGGAATGACGAGCGCGAACTCCTCGCCGCCGTAGCGGGCGCAGAACGCCTCCGGCGGGAGGCCCTGCTGCAGGAGGTCGGCCACTTCCCGGAGCACGCGGTCGCCGACCAGATGTCCGAAAGTGTCGTTGACGTCCTTGAACAGGTCGAGGTCGACCAGGGCGATCGCGACGCCGGGCGGGCCGCGGTGGTCGACGGCCGGGCCGTGCAGCCACTGATCGAGGTAGCGACGGTTGTAACTGGACGTCAGGGTGTCCCGCAGGCTGCCTGCCCTGGCGAGGTCCAAAGCGGATTTGAGGTGGTGGTACGCGCGGCGCCAATCACCCTGCGTAGCGAGAACTCGCGCGATCGACTCGTGCAGGGTGAGCAGATCGGTGGTCGGCGCGCCCGATGGGAGCGCGGCCTCGTCGTCGGCTGCCACGCTCACCTCCGCCACGAATTGGTTTTCGTCGTATAGGAGGGATCTCTTGAGGTATGAGTACGGGCCAAAGCGAATATCGCTCAAGAGGACGACGGTTCGGCGCCATTGTCACGCACCGGAGTGCCGTTCTGTAAGGACGAAAACGGCTCCGCGTCTTTGAGCTGCGGAAACTGATCTTTCGCCCAGTAACTCACGTCAGTCACATCGTCATTCAGCAACAGTGCGTAATCATTCCAGCTCAGCCAGCGCCAGTCGCCGACCTCGTCCGGATGCGGTTCCGGATCTTCGTCGACCCAGGCGACGAAGACCGGGCAGAACTCGTTCTCGACCACGCCTTCGAACGGCGGCGTCGAGTAGCGATAGGACGGGAGGACGCACCTGAGCCCGTTCAGCCGGGGCAAGCCGAGCTCGAAGGCGGCCCGGCGCCGGACGGCCTCCTCGATCGGTTCGCCCGGTGCGGGATGCCCGCACACACTGTTGGTCCACACCCGCGGCCACACCTTCTTGGTGGCGGCGCGGCTGGTGATCAGCAGGGCCTGGTCGCTGCCGCGCAGCAGATAGCAGGAGAACGCCAGGTGCAGCCGGGTGTGCTCGTGGTGGGCGGCCAGTTTGGGCGCGGTCTCGCCGGTCGGCTCGCCGTCCTCGGTGACGTAGACGATGCGTTCGGTGTCCACTTCGGTCATGTTGTTCACCGGGCCCACTGAACCAGCAGGCTCACTGTAACCGGTACCGCGACCAGAGTTACCCCTGTTAGTGGGAGGAAAGGTGCTCCACGAGCAAAGAAGTGACGGCTTCGGGTGCCTCTTCCACCACCCAGTGGGAGACGTCCTGGATCATCTCGAAGCGGTACGGGCCGGTGACCCGGTTCGCGGTGTCGAGCGCGGCCGTCGAGCCGAAGGCGGCGTCCTCGGTGCTCCAGATGTAGAGCGTCGGCACGTCGATCGGGCCGATCTTGCCGCCGGGGCGGCCGGCTCGGTACCAGTTGAGCGCGGCGGTCAGCGCGCCCGGTTCGGACAGGCGCCGGACGTACTCGTCGACCTTGCTCGGCGACACCTTCCAGTCGAAGATGCGGCGCAGCGCGTCGGCGTTGTTCTCGAGCATTCGCCGTTCGGTGACGCGGGTCTGCCGCCATTCGGTCATGTACGCCGACCGGAGATGCTGGTCCTCGTCGGTCTTCATGGCTTCCGCCAGCGCCGCCGGATGCGGCGTCGAAATCACGGCGAGACTGCGGAGCCTGCCGGGATGCGCGTCGGCCGTCCACCACGCGACAGCGCCGCCCCAGTCGTGTCCGACAAGGTCGAATTCGTTCCATCCCAGGCGATCCGCGATCGCGATGACGTCGCCGACGAGGTCGTCGATCCCGTACTCCGACGCCTGTTCCGGCCGGACGTCCGGGGAGTAGCCGCGCTGATCCGGGGCCACCGCGCGATAGCCGAGGACGCCGAGCGTCGCGACCTGGTGCTCCCATTCCACCGCGGCCTCGGGAAAGCCGTGCAGCAGCAGGACGGGGCGGCCGTCTTCGGGGCCTGCCGCGATGGCGTCGAAGGAACCGGCCGCGGTGGGAATGCTCAGCTGCTCGATCACGACGCCGAGACTACCGACCCCGGTGGCGTGCTCACCGGCGCAGGCTGATGAGCAAAGCCGCTCCGGCGATGGCCAAACTGAGCCAGGACGACAGCGGATAATAGAAGTCCTTGACGACCGCCCAGCGGTGGTGGTTACGCATCGGGTCGAGGAAGAGAACGTCACGCTCGGGGATCTCGGCATCGTCGTCTTCGGTGCGCATCGGCACACCGCCGTGCGCCGCCGCCAGCCGGCGGAGGCGGGGGATCAGATCCTCCCGGCCGAGCGCGACCAGACAGGCGGTGAGCTTGAGGAACTGACAAGGGAGCGCCGTCCAGTACGACGTTGATCAAGGGGTACGTGAACTCCAGCGCGCGGTCCGCCACGGTCGGCGGTGTCACCCAGGTCCGCCGCCCTCCCTGAATATGCAGAAAGAGTAGTCTTGCCGCTCTGCCCGAGTAGTTCATGCAGCGCACCGGGTAGGTGTTGAGTGCGGCGTGAAGAGGGATATTGGCGGCCTTTTCCGCCTTCGTCACGAAGCGATAGAAGCGTCGTTCCGGCCGCATCTTCTTCGCCCAGAAAGTCAACAGGCCGCAAAGGAACACCGAGTAGGCCGGCAATTGCGCGGGTAGTCCGCCGAGCCAGTTCGGACGTGCGGTGCCGACGAGGGCCAGTGTCACCGCACCGATCCAGAGCACCGTGCCGTACTGGTAGCCGTGAGCACTCCATCGGGAAATCGAGTCCTGATGTGTGCGGAGCCCGCTCTTCTTCTTCCAGGCCGCCGCGAACTCTCCGGAATCGTCCAAGAGCGGGTTCTCTTCGCCGAGGACGAGGTGGCTGACGGCCAGCTCCGTCGAGGTGAACCGAGGGTATCGATGCCACCATTTCGGCGGCCGGTATGAATACTCGGCAAGGAACTGGTCGTTGATTTCCTTCGCGGCTCCGGTGGACTGCTTGCGCGCCATAGGGCAGCTTATCGGGAGGCCGCGTCCGGAGGCGGACGATTCAGCCGCCCGAGTGCATGTCCTCGGCCTCGGGCACGCAGTCGTCGTCCGGGTCGTCGAGCCAGCCGTGCGGCAGCGTGACCTTGCCAGGCGAACCCTGCCGCCCGCGCGGCCCGGTGGCGGCGCTGGGGAATGGGGCGTCGTGGTCGAGCTTGGCGATGAGATCGTCGAGTTCGTCCATGCTGGACAGCATCGCGAAACCGCGGCGAAGTTCGGAGCCGACCGGGAAACCCATGAAGTACCAAGCCATGTGCTTGCGGATGTCGCGCATGGCCTTGTCGTGGCCGTCGTGCTCGACGAGCAGTTCCGTGTGGCGGCGCAGCACCTTCGCGACTTCGCCGAGGTTCGGCGGCGTCGGCTGCGGGCGGCCGGCGAAGGCGGCTTCCAGCTCGCCGAACAGCCACGGCCTGCCCAGGCAACCGCGACCGACGACGACACCGTCGCAGCCGGTCTCGTCGACCATGCGCAACGCGTCCTCGGCGGAGAAGATGTCGCCGTTGCCGAGCACCGGGATACTGGTGACCGCTTCCTTGAGCGCCGCGATCTTCGTCCAGTCGGCCTGCCCGGAGTAGCGCTGCGCGGCGGTGCGCGCGTGCAGGCTGACCGCCGCCGCGCCCTCCGCCTCGGCGATCCGCCCGGCGTCGAGGTAGGTCAGGTGGTCGTCGTCGATACCCACCCGGAACTTGACCGTGAACGGCACCCCTGCCTCGGCCGCGGCCTTCGCCGACTCGCGCACGATGTCGGCGAACAGCTTGCGCTTGAACGGCAACGCCGCGCCGCCGCCCTTGCGCGTCACCTTCGCCACCGGGCAGCCGAAGTTGCTGTCGATGTGGTCGGCGAGCCCCTCGCCGGTGATGATGCGGACGGCCTCGGCCATCGTCTTGGGGTCGACCCCGTAAAGCTGCATGGACCTGGGCTTTTCGTTCTCGCCGAAGGTCATCATGTGCATCGTGCCGGGGTGGCGCTCGACCACCGCGCGGGCCGTGATCATCTCGCAGACGTAGATGCCGGCGCCGTACTCCTGGCACAGCTGCCGGAACGCGACGTTCGTGATGCCCGCCATGGGAGCGAGCACGACCGGCGGATCGACCTCGTAGGGGCCGATCTTCAGGCTGGGCTTGCTCAGGGTGGCTGTCACGTCCTCCATTGTCGCCTGTGGTGTCTGTCACTCGCAGGTGGGCTGGTGGACAGGCTCGCCTGCGGCGTGAGGAGCGATCCGCCTTCGCCCGGTTCCGTCGGTGAGCCGTGCCGTGACTGTGTGGATTTTGGGACGTCAGATGTCCCAAAAGCCACACAGTGGCCGAGTGTTCAAGTAGCAGGGTTCGTCAGGACGACTTCGCCAACTGGCTGACTCGTTGGAACGACATGCCGAGCACTTCGCCCGCTTCGCGTTGTGAGACTCCGAGGGCGAGCAGTTCCTGAACTGCTGCGCGGTGTTCCGCGGCCGCTTCGGCCTGCTTGCGTTGGGCCTCTTCACGCAGGACTTCGGCGCGAGCTTGGTGGTCCTTCACGGAACTCGGCAGGTGCACCTCGAGGTGCAGGTCATACTCGTCGTTTCCGACACCGTCCATGATTTCGATGAGCTCGCTGGCCATCGTCACGACGTCCTTGTAGCGGAGAGCCTGGGTCGAGCGGTCGAGCTCGCGGACGCGGATGAGCCAGAACCTTCCATCGCGAGTGACTTCGGCGTGGTAGGTCTTCACTTCCTCCACCATCCTTTCCCGAGGACGCCCTCGCATTCCTTGAAGATGTCGACGGCGAAGATCTCGCCCAGTTCGGTGTGGCGCGGGATCGGTACCACCACACCGTTCAAGGTGTAGATGGTGTGGTTGGCGCCTTCCCTTTCCAGGATCCACGCCGCGCGTTGCCGCCTGGCGGCGACAGCGATCTTCTTTATGACCTCTCGTCGTCTCACAGCGTATGTCTAGGCAGGGCTAGACGCAAGCGTCAAGAGCGGCCTAGACATCTCCTGAGATGGGATGAAAAAGGCCGTCTCGTTGCGGCAGCGCAACGCGGCAGATCAGCGGCGGGCGCGTCGGCGGATCCACGTAGGCGGGCAAGTCCCCCAGTAGGAATGCCGACTGGCTACGAGCACTCCGGGTGTGGGCCAGATCGCGATGATCTTGCAGGTCGCGACCACATCGTCATCACGATTGAGTAGTGCTACGGATCCCTCGGGGCTCTTCAGGCCGCATGCTGATCGTCATGACCACCGATGGGGATGTGCTCCTCAGGCTCGCCGGGGAGATCGACGACCTTGGGGCCCGCCTCGCGCGGGTCGGCACGGAGCTGCGGACCGTCCAGTCCGCGGCGGAGCCGAAGCACGAAGAGGCGCCTGAGCAGGCCGAGCAGCCGCAGCAGGCCGAGCCCGCGCAGCAGCAGGTGCCCCAGCAGGCCCAGCAGCCGCAAGCCGAGCAGCCCGAGGCCCAGCAGCCGCAGCCCCAGGCCCAGCAGATCCCGCAGCAGCCGTACCCCCACCCCCACTACCAGCAGCACCCGCAGTACGCCCACTACCAGCAGCAATACCAGCAGGCCCAGTACGCGCAGTGGCAGCAACAGCAGCGGTACCGCCAGCAGTATCAGCAGCCGCAGCAGCCCTACCGCCCGTATCAGCCCGCCCCGAAGGTGTCGCTCGCCGAGAAGCTGGGCAAGGAAGGCGCCGGCAGCAGGCTGCTGGCCTGGATCGGCGGCGCGGTGACGTTGCTCGGCATCGTGCTGTTCCTCGTGCTCGCGATCCAGCGCGGCTGGTTCGGCCCGTTGCCGCGGGTGATCGGCGGCGCCGTGCTGGGCGCGGCGCTGGTCGGGATCGGGCTTCGCCTGCACCGCACGCCGACGGGCCGCACGGGCGCCTTCGCGCTCGCCGCCACCGGCATCGGCGCGCTGTACCTCGACGCCATCGCCGCGACGACGATGTACGAGTACCTCCCGGCCTACGCCGGTCTCACGCTCGGGCTCCTGATCGCGGTCGGCGGGTTGCTGCTGGCCGTGCGGTGGAAGTCGGCGCTGCTCGCGACGGCGGTCGTGCTCGGCAGTGTGGTCTGCGCGCCGATCATCACGCAGGGTTTCACTCCGCAACTGGTCGCGTTCCTGCTCGTGGTCCAGGTCGCTTCGACGCCGGTGCAGTTGCGCCAGTCGTGGCCGTCGGTCGCGGTCGCGGCCGGGATCCCGCCGCTGGTCGCGTCGGTCTTCAGCACGGCGTTCACCGGTCTCGGCGGCAGCACGGCCAACACCGCCGCCGCGCTGGCCGTGGGAGGCGTGGGACTCGCGCTGGCACTGATCGTCACCGCCCAGCGGCCGGGGGACGCCGCCGCGCTCGTCCTGCTCGCCTTCGCCCCCGCGCCTTCGCTGCTCGCCGCCCTGTTCCTGCCGAAGACCCCGGCCGTGCTCGTCACGGCGTCCGTCGCACTGGTGCTGCTCGCGGTGTGGGCGGCCGGGCAGTGGCTCGACGGCTGGACGGGCGACCTCGCGGGCGCCGCCGGCCTGGTCGCGGCCCTTCAGACCACGATGACGCTGTTCGACGGCAGTGCCCGTTCGGCGATCCTCATCGGCGAAGGGATCTTGCTGGCGCTGGTCGCGCTGTGGACGAAGAAGCACGTGGCGCTCTTCGGCGGGCTCGGCTTCGCCGTCATGGGCGGCATGATCGCGCTGGTCTTCGACGTCCCGCCGACGCTCTTCTTCCTGATCCGGAACCGTCCGGACGCCGACCTCGCCGCCGCCTTCCTGGTGGCCCTCGCGATCCTGGCCGTCTCGATCACGCTTCCGTGGGTCGCGCACCGGCTCGGGCTGTTCAAGGCCGCGGCGGAGAACGTGGTGCCGTGGCTCTTCGCCGGGGTCTGCGGGCTCTACGGCGCGGGCGCGATGGTGCTGTGCGGCGCGATGCTGGTCGTTCCCGGCCGCTCGGGGTTCCTGGTCGGCCACGTGGTGATCACGGTGTCCTGGACGGTCGCCGCGCTGGTGCTGCTGGTCCGCGGCATCTCCGCGGTCAACCTGCGGGTGATCGGCTTCGTGCTGGTCGGCGCGGCGGTGCTGAAGCTGGTGCTGTTCGACCTCGCCGCGCTGGACGGCCTGGCCAGGGTCGCCGCCTTCCTCATCGCCGGCCTGGTCCTGCTCGGCGCCGGGTCGCGGTACGCGAAACTCGTCGCGTCCCGCTGAGCGGACGAGGAAGAAAAGCCGCCGGGTCGTGGTTGGTCGGTTCATGACCTACCAACCCGACCCACGGCTCGCCGAGCGGGCGAAGGAGAACGTCGCCTGGCTGACCACCATCAGCCCGAAGGGACGCCCTTCGCCCCGCCCGGTGTGGTTCGTCCTCGACGGTGACGACTTCATCGTCTTCAGCCAGCCGGACACGGCGAAGACCAGGCACATCGAGGCCAACCCCGAGGTCAGCCTCCACTTCAACAGCGACGAGCACGGGGGCTCGATCCTGGTGATCGGCGGCAAGGCCGAGATCCTGCCGGACGGTCTCGCGTCGGAGCAGCCCGGCTTCCTCGACAAGTACGAGAAGCACTACCCGGCGATCGACTACGACGTCCCGAAATTCGATCGGGAGTACCGCGTCCGGATCAGGATCCGGCCCGAACGTACCTGGGGCTTCTAGAAACCGACGGTCACGCAGGCCAGCCGGGCCCCCGCGGTCCCGGCGTGGCCCGGGTGGGTGTGGGTATGCGTTTCGTGGATCACGATGGAGTTCGCCCGCCGGTCGGTGAAAGTCCAGTCCACTTTGGACACGGCGGCGCCGCGGCCGGTGGCGTCGGTGGTGAGGTCGAGCCAGATCTCGTTGTGGGGGTTGGCGTAGGCCGGATCCACGGACGGCTTCACCGGGTCTTCGACGTTCTGGTAGTGCGGCCCGGCGAGATCACCGGTGGCACCGCACGGCTTCGTGTGCGCGTGGGCGCCGTATTCGCGGTTCGGCAGCAGGCCGGTCACGAGGATCGCGGTCGAGGTGCCGAGGTGCTTGGACGTCAACCCGAAGACGTGCGCGCGGGCGCCGGGCGGCACCAGTTCGGGTTTGTAGCTCGTGAGACCGCTCTTGGCGGTGATCACGTGGACGCGGGAGCCGGGGACGGCGGTGGCCGGTCCGGCGCCGGCGGTCAGGGCCAGTGCGGCCGCGGACAGGACAAGCGAGAGTGCGGGGACGGGGCGCATGCCCCTTGCCTAGTCCGCACGAATCGGACACGCCAGGGTGGTCACTCGGTCGGGCGATCATTCTCGAACTATGAGCAGAATGCGCGCGCCAGCGCGTCCGTTGAGGGCGGTGGCGGGGGCATGGATGGAAGGACACGTGAGCAGTAACCCTCCGGATCGCACCTGGCTGGTCGCGGTCGCAGCCGCGCTTTGGGGTACCGACGGGCTTTTGCGCCTTCCGCTCGCCGAGGCGCTTCCGGCGGCCACGGTCGTCTTCTGGGAGCACTTGCTGGTGGTGCTCGTGCTGAGCCCGTTGATCCCCGGCGCCATCCGGGCGCTGCGCCGGACCGGCCCGCGGGAATGGCTGGCCGTGCTCGCCATCGGCGGCGGGTCTTCCGCGCTCGCGACGGCGATGTTCACCGCGGCCTTCAAACTGGGCGACCCCGTGACGCCGTTGGTGCTGCAGAAGCTCCAGCCGGTGTTCGCCGTGCTGGCGGCGTATTTCGTGCTCCGTGAGCGGGTCCGCCCCGGGTACGCCCTGTTCGCGATCCCGGCGCTGCTCGGCGCCTGGCTGCTGGCCTTCAAAGATCCGCTGAACATCCAGGTCTCCGCGGCGAAGGCGGCGTTGCTGGCGGTCGGGGCGGCCGCGTTGTGGGCGGCGGGCACGGTGCTCGGCCGAATGCTGTCCACCGAACTCGCGCCGAAGGAGGTCACCACGCTGCGCTTCACCGTCGGGCTCCCGGTCTCGGCGGGAATCGTGGCGTACCAGGGCGGCCAGTTCGCGGTCGGCTGGGACAACGCGCTCGGGCTCGCCCTGCTCGCGCTGGTCCCCGGCCTGCTGGCGCTGAGCCTGTACTACGTGGGCCTGCGGTCGACGCCCGCGGCCAGGGCGACGCTGGCCGAGCTGGCGTTCCCCGTCACCGCCGCCGTCATCGGCGTATTGTGCTTGAACGCCGATTTGTCGGGTACTCAGTGGCTGGGCCTCGCCGTGGTGGTCGTGTCAGTGACGTCGCTCGGCTGGCACGAAAAGGTCAGGCGTCAACCGATGGTCCTGGAGCCGCTGAATGGTCGAGCACACCGGCGAAACGAAGAACGAACGCCTGACCCGCAACGTCAGTGAGCTCCTTCAGGAGCTGCGGGTCGCGCAGGCCGGTGTCCAGATCCTCTTCGGTTTCCTGCTCACGGTGGTGTTCACCGACGAGTTCCACGGTGCGAGCGGGTTCGAGAAATCCGTCCACCTGACGGCGGTCCTGCTCACGGTCTGTTCGACGGTGCTGCTGACGGCGCCCGCCGCGTGGCACCGGCTGCTGTTCCGCACCGGGAACCGTGAGCGGATCCTCACCGTCGGCAACCGTTCGGTCCTGGTCGGGCTCGGCTGTCTGGCGGCCGCCATCACCACGACCGTCGCGCTCATCGCCAAGGTCGTCTTCGGCCCGATCGCGATGACGATCCTCGGCGTGGTGACGGCGGTGCTGTTCGTCGTCATGTGGCTCGTGGTGCCGAAGAAGATCGACCGCAACGGCGACTGATCAGCGGCCGGTCCGCACCGGGGTGCTTACGGGCAGGCCGAACGCGGCGGCGGACACGGACTTCGGGTCTTCCGGGCTCGCGCCGCCGAGCACCCGGCGGGCGCCGACCCACGAGAACATCTCCTTGACCGAAGGCGAGTAGCCCGCCCCGTCCTCCGCGACCCGCCGGTCGAGCACGCGGTACCCGCCGGGCGTCCGCTCCACGCGGTAGACCATCGGCTGCCGCCGGAATCCGCCGTGCGTGACGAGTCCGTCACCCTCTTTCGTGACCTCGTCACAGCTCGCTACCAGGCCGATCTTGACGACGTCGCCGTCCGGCCTGGTCTCGATCACCTTCTGCGTGCACACCCAGCGGATTCCCGCGTCCCTGGAACCGGCGAGCGCGCGCAGATGCTCGTCGATTCCGGGCAGCGCGTCCCGCGCGACGGCGGCGTCCACCGACGGCATCTCGTCCACGATCCACCAGCCTGCCGCGGCCACCACCACACCGACCCCGGCGAGCACGGGCCAGCGTTTGACGTTCCCCATGGGACGAAGCTACCGAGCGGGGCAAGTGTTCACCCGCGGTTCGGGACGCGTTGCCTCCGCGACCGTAGGTTGCGGCCGTGAACGACTCATCCAGACGGACCTTCCTGCGCGGCGCGGGCCTGCTCGGCGCCGGTGCGGCGGTCTCCGCGTTACCCGCGCTAGGTGCTCCCACCGCTTCGGCGACCTTCGGCCATCACGGCCCGGACCTCGAAGACGGCCGCTTCACCCTCGCGGTGCTGCCCGACACCCAGTACCTCTTCGACGCCGACCGCGGTGACCCCGCGCCGTTGGACGCCACCCTGCGGTACGTCACCGGCGGCGACGAGAACATCGTCTTCCTGGCGCATCTCGGCGACCTCACCGAAAACGGGCAGCCCGGCGAGTTCGAGCAGATCAGCCGTTCGTTCCAGCACCTGGACCGGCGCCGGTTCCCGTACAGCACGCTGGCGGGCAACCACGACATCAAGTCCTCGACCGACGACCAGCGCGGCCGTACGCCGTACCTGGACGCGTTCGGGCCGCACCGGCAGCGGGGTTCGCGGACCTTCCGCGGCGCGAGCCCGGACGGCTACAACAGCCACCACGTCTTCCGCGCGGGCGGACGCGAGTGGCTGCTGCTCGCGCTCGACTGGCGGCCGTCGGCGGGCGGGCTGGAGTGGGCACGCTCGGTGCTCGCGCGGAATCCGCGGCTCCCGGCCATTCTGACCATCCATGAATTGGTATGGGCCGACGAGGCCGGGCAGGCGCGGTTCTCGGAGTTCGGGCAGAAGGTCTGGGACGAGCTGATCGCCGGGAACGACCAGATCTTCCTGACGCTCAACGGGCACTACTGGCCGCCGGGCCGCACGGTGAAGCAGAACAAGGCGGGCCACGACGTCCACCTGCACATCACGAACTACCAGGACCGCTACTACGGCGGCAGCGCGATGATCCGGCTCTACCGCTTCGACCTCGCGCGCAACGTGATCGACGTCCGCACCGTCTCGCCGTGGCTGGCGGACCAGGCGCCGCGGCTGAACGAGCTGCAACGGCAGGAGATCGAACGCACCGGCCCGGCGGACTACTTCAGCCTGGAGATCGACTTCGAGTCGAGGTTCGCCGGGTTCGCGCCGGTCCCGGTCCCGCCCGCGCGGCCAGCCGAACGGCAGCTGATCCGCGGGACCGTGGCCTATTGGCGGTTCGAGGGCCGCGAGGGCGCGCCCGTGGACGGGGTTCGAGACCTTTCGGGTCGCGGCAACGACCTGGTCCGGGTGACCCTGCCCGGCAGCGCGCCCGAGTCACTGCGGTTCTCCGGTGAGTTCTCCGGACGGCAGCCGTCGAGGTCGAGCCTGCGGTTCGAGGGCGGCAAGAAACCGGCTCGCGGCGGATATCTGCGCACGGCGGACTCCGCGCCGATGAACGCGGAGACGTTCGCGCGCGGCTACACCGTCGAGGCGTTCGTCAAACTGCCCGCGGATTTCAAGGACGGAAAGCACGCCTGGGCCGCGATCTTCGGCAGGCAGGGCTCCGGCGGCAAGGCGGGCAAGACCGGCGACGATCCCGGCGAGCCGTCGGCGACACTGTCCCTTTCGGACGGTGCCGCGTTCCAGTGGGCGGTGTTCCCGGTGAACCAGAACGGGATCTCGACCTGCTGGGGGCACGAACTGACGCTGGAGGAATGGATCCACGTCGCGGCCGTCAACGACGGCAGGCGGACGACGCTCTACGTCGACGGCTGCCCGGTGCTGCGGAATCCGAAGACGCCGGCCGCAGGGATCGCGAACCCCGGCGGCTCGTGGTTGATCGGCGCCTACGCCTACGACTCGATCGTCGAGCAGGCGTTCCACGGCTGGCTCGGTGACGTCCGGGTGGTGGGGCGGGCGCTGGACCCCCGCGAGTTCATGCTCGGCTGAGCCGGATCGTGCGCGGTAATGGCGGATGTTCGTCCCTATTATCGCGCACGATCGATTCCGGGGGAATGCCGGGTCCCTCTTGACAAGCGGTGGACAATAAAAAATCGGCGCCCAATCAAGAAATCTGATCAGTGCGCCGAATATGTTGTCAGTCTAACCGCTGTGAGGGGAACTTGTCAAATCAGGGGTACGACGAGGAATTGCGATCCGAACGGCAGTACGTCGCGTCGCTCTACCGGCGGCTGGACGCCGAACGCGCGCGGGTCAAGGAGGCGTATGCCGGTGCGCTACGAGGAGAAGGCTTCGCGCTTTCCGACCGTGAGGTCTCGGCCGGCGCCAAGGCGCGCGAGATGGCCAGGCTGAAGATCGCCGACGAAGGTCTTTGTTTCGGCCGGTTGGACGCCCTTTCGGGAGAACGTTCGTACGTCGGCCGGATCGGCCTTTTCGACGAAGAGAACGACTACGAACCCTTGGTGCTCGATTGGCGGGCGCCGGCGTCCAGCGCGTTTTACTGCGCGACGGGGGCGTCCCCGGAAGGAATGGCGCGGCGCCGTCAATTCCGCACCCTCGGCCGGGACGTCATCGACTTCACCGACGAGGTCTTCGGCCGTCCGGAATCGGCGGGGGAACGCGGCGACGCCGCGCTGCTGGCCGCGGTCAACGCGCCACGCGGCGAAGGGATGCGGGACATCGTCGCGACGATCCAGGCCGAGCAGGACGAGATCATCCGGCTGGATCACCCGGGTGTCGTCGTCGTGGAAGGCGGCCCTGGCACGGGGAAGACGGCGGTGGCGCTGCATCGGGTGGCGTACCTGCTGTACACGAAACGGGAGCGCATGGAACGGCGCGGGGTACTCGTGGTCGGGCCCAGCAGCGGTTTTCTCGACCACATCGGCCGTGTCCTGCCGTCGCTCGGCGAGACCAGCGTCGTCTTCGCGACGCCTGGTGACCTCGTCGCCGGGCTGCGCACCGAACGCGAGGATCCGCCGGTGGTGCAGCGGCTGAAGGGCTCGCTGGCGATCCTGGACGTGCTCGCGGCGGCGGTGGCGGACCGGCAAGAACTCCCCGTCGCGGCGGAGCCCATCGAACTCGACGACGTCACCGTGTCGCTGGACGCCGAGTTCGCGGCCGCCGCGCGCGAGGCCGCCAGGGAAAGCGGCCTTCTGCACAACGAGGCGAAGGCCGTCTTCGAACGGGAGGTGGTCGCGGAGCTCGCCACGCGCGCGGTCGACCGGCTCGGCGCGGGCTGGTTGCCGTCCGACGACGAGCACACGCGTCCGGAGATGCTGAAGAACGCCCGGCGCGACCTCGAAGCCAGCGAGGAGCTCCGCGCGGTGCTCGATCGGCTCTGGCCGTCGCTGACGCCGCAGCGGCTGCTCGCCGACCTCTACGCCTCGCCGGAGCGGTTGCGTGCTGCCGGGGCGGATCCGGCGCTGTTCCGCGAGGACGCGGACGCGTGGACGGTGTCCGACGTGCCGTTGCTGGACGAAGCCGTCGAACTGCTCGGCGTCGACCGCACCGCCGAGCGCCGGGCGGAGGAACGGCGGCGCCTGGCACGGAAGGAATACGCCGAGCGGGTGCTGGAAATCGTCGAGGTGGAAGAGGACCACGACGACTACGAGTTCGCGCTGCGGCCGACGGACGTGCTGATGGCCGAGGAGCTGGCGGACCGGTTCGCCGAGCGCGACGAGCGGGATCTGGCCGAACGCGCCGCCGCCGATCGGGAATGGACCTACGGCCACGTCGTCGTCGACGAAGCACAGGAACTGTCCGAAATGGACTGGCGCGTGCTGATGCGGCGCTGTCCCAGCCGGTCGTTCACCGTCGTCGGCGATCTCGCGCAACGGCGGTCGCCGTCGGGCACGCGGTCGTGGGACTCGATGCTCTCCCGGTACGTCGCCGATCGATGGGTGTACCGGAAGCTGACCGTCAACTACCGGACGCCCTCGGAGATCATGGCGGTGGCGGCGTCACTGCTGGCGAGTTTCGCGGGAGGCGCCGTCCCGCCGCACTCGGTGCGTTCGTGCGGCGTGCGCCCGTGGGCGCGCCGAGTGTCCGAAATGGACGTCGAAGGCGCCGTCGCCGAGTTCACCCGCGCGGAATCGGGTCGCGAGGGGACGTCGGTCGTCATCGGGCCGTCGGGAGTGCCCGGTGCGATCGCGCCCTCCGCGGCCAAAGGCCTGGAGTACGACGCCGTCCTGGTGGTGGAGCCGGAGCGGATCCTCGCGGAAGGACCGAGCGGTGAGGCGGAACTGTACGTCGCGCTGACGCGGGCGACGCAGCGGCTCGGGGTCCTGTACGGCGGGACGCTGCCGAAAGTCCTCCGCGGTCTCGATTCCGGGCGGCGGACTCCCGACGCGTTCCTGCGCTGCGTGTGATCCTCCCGCGAGTGCCATGAAAGGTCCCTTCCTTGCGAAATTCGCAAGGAAGGGACCTTTCATGGCGCGGGACGTGCTGTCATCGGGTCAGGTTCCCCCAGGCGTAGGTCTGTTTCGCGAGTTTCAGGTAGACCAAGGTCTCCGTGCTGACGACACCCGGGATGGGCCGGATGTCGTCGTTCAGCACACTCAAGAGGTGTTCGTCGTCCCGGCAGGCGACCTCGGCGAGCAGGTCGTAGCCTCCCGCGGTGAGGACGACGTAATGGATGTCCGGCATTCCGGAGAGCTGGTCGGAGACCGCCCGCGGATCGCCTTGGACCTTGATCCCGACCATCGCCTGACGGCCGAGCCCGACGTTGGCCGGATCCGTGACCGCGACGATCTGCATCGTCTCGTCCCGCAGCAGCCGCTGTACCCGCTGCCGCACGGCACCCTCCGACAGTCCGACGGCCTTGGCCAAGGCCGTGAACGAGGCCCGCCCGTCGACTTGCAGCAGAGCGATCAGCGTCCGATCGGTATTGTCCAGACCTCTTGGCGTGCGCTGCTCCATCTGCGCGCGTGGTTCGTCACCCATGCCGTCCCTCCCTTTGTTTCGGCATGCGATTCTTGTCGCGCAGCGTATCGATAAGTGTCCAGAATGCTACCGCCGTTAAGTTGTTTGTCGTGATTCTCTTTCCCTGCCCCTTCGGGCAAAGGATTCTGTCGCGTGACAGGCCGGACCGTGAGGATTTCGGACGGCACGTCAGCCGAGATCGCGTTTGAGCAGGTCTTCCTCGGTTTCGCGGCGGACGAGCAGCGTCGCCGTACCGCGGGAGACGCCGATCACCGGTGGCCTGCCGACGAGGTTGTAATTCGACGCGAGCGAGTGGTGGTACGCCCCGGTGCACGGGACGGCGAGCAGGTCGCCGGGATGGACGTCGTCGGGGAGCGAGAGCCCGTCCGCGAGGACGTCACCCGATTCGCAGTGCCGTCCGACCACCGTCATCGGCCGCCTGGCCGCGCGGCCGCGCCTGCCGATCAGCCGAGCGGTGTAGGCCGCCCCGTAGAGCGCGGGCCGCGCGTTGTCACTCATCCCGCCGTCGACGGCGACGAAGGTGCGCGAGCCGCGTTTCACCGCGCAGACCCGGTACACGGTGATGCCCGCCGGGCCGACGATGGCGCGGCCCGGTTCGATCGTCAGTTTCGGCAGGGGGAAGCCGTGCGAGGTGCATTCGTAAGCGAGCGCGACACGCAGACGGCGCACATAGCCGTCGATGTCGAAACCCGTGTCTCCCGGCAGATAACGCACGGCGTGCCCGCCGCCGAGATCCAGCTCCCGCAGGGTGACACCGTGCGTCTCGCGGAGCGCGACGAGCACCCCGATCATCTTGCGGGCGGCGAGTTCGTAGAAGTCCACCCGCGACACCTGCGAGCCGATGTGGCAGTGCAGGCCTGCCAGGCGGAGCCCTGGCTGCGCGAGCACCGCGGAGACGGCCCGGCAGAGGTTGTCGCGGACGCCCTCACGCAACGAGAAGCCGAACTTCTGTCCCTCGGTGCCGGTGGTGATCGCCGCGTGCGTGCCCGCCGCGACGTCGGGTGTCACGCGGATCAGCACCTGCTGCGCGCCGGTGGCCAGCGCGCCGAGCTGCTCGATCTCGTCGAGCGAATCCACCACGATCCGGCGGACGCCGTAGGACAGCGCCGCCTTGAGGTCTTCGGGGGTTTTCGCGTTGCCATGCAGCAGGATCCGCTCGGCGGGGAAGCCGGCCGATCGCGCCACCGCGATCTCGCCCGCCGAGCAGGTGTCGAGGGAAAGCCCTTCCTCGGCGACCCAGCGCAGGACCGCGCGGATGCACAGCGCCTTGCTCGCGTACGCCACCTCGGCGTCCGGGAGCGCCTTTCGGTACGCGCGGGCGTTCTGACGGACTTCGTCCTCATCGAGCAGATACGCCGGTGTCCCGAACCTCGCGGCGAGGTGGGACACCGGCGCGCCGGCGAACAGCAGTTCCCCGCCGGGGCCGAGCCGGGTGCTCCGCGGCCAGACCCCGGGTTCGAGATGGTCGGCGGCCTCGCAACCGAGGCTGGGCAGGAGCTCGCTGAGCGTCACGGTTACCTCCGCGTCGATCGGTCAGTGCCCTGTCAGCACAACTCCGATCGACCCGGCCCGGCCGCCCCGCCAACGTCTCCCTGACGCTCCGCGAGGTCTCGCTGACGCCTTGTTAACGCGTGGGTAACCCCGGTCACGATGCCAGCCGGGGTCCCGTAGGTCCTGTGTCGGCGGTCTTCTCGCGACACGCTCCTGCTGCACACGACCGCCTGCGGTACGCCACCACCGGCCCAACTATCCGCGAAGGCCACTCACGACCAGCGCACGATCGGGGCCGAAGGCTCCCATCACCGCATCAGGCGCGACGAAGGGAGCCTGCACCCCGCCGCCGAGCACGACTCGTTTGACTTGCCACTCACGGCCCCCTGAAAACCGTACATATACGCGTCAAGCGGACATCGGGTGGAGGTGTGGACACACCGGACACCGCCTAGCGGACGGGCTCCGGCACGGTGTCGAGCGCCCGCACCATGTGCACGGCCAGCGCGAACGCCGCCTCGTTGCCGAGGTCGGTGTGTTCGTTGACGATCTTCTTCACGGTGTCGACCCGGATCTCGTACCTGGAGACGGGGACGGTGTCGGCGTTCATGTGATCCTCTATTCGGTTGTTTCGGGTTTCGTGGCGCACGTGCAGCCGCGGCTGAAGCCGCCGGCCGCGGTCGCGGTGCAGAACCGGCGGGCGATCGCGTCGTGCGCGGACAACGGATGCGGGCAGCTCGGGCACCGGTCGTCGGCGGCGGGCTCGGCGACGTCGCCGAGGGAGCGGACGGAGGTCATCGCGCACCTGCCGGTTGAGCACGCAGCGGCGCCCCGACTTCGTGCAGATGCCGGAGCACGTAACCGTACGACGCCGCCCAGCCGCACTGCGCGTAGTCGATGCCGTGTTTCGCGCAGAACTCCCGCACGATCACCTGCGCGTGCTTCAGGTTCGGCCGCGCCATGCTCGGGAAGAGGTGGTGCTCGATCTGGTAGTTGAGCCCGCCGAGCGCGAAGTCCACGACCGGGCCGCCGCGCACGTTGCGCGAGGTGAGTACCTGCTTGCGCAGGAAGTCGAGCGTGTGCCCGGCCGACAGCGTCGGCATGCCCTTGTGGTTCGGGGCGAACGAGCAGCCCATGTACACGCCCCAAAGGCATTGGTGCACGGCGATGAAGACGAAGCCGACACCGGGCGAGAGGACCACGAACACCGCGGTCAGGTACGCGGCGACATGGGCCAGCATCAGCGCCGCTTCGAGTTTCCGCCGTTTGAAGCCGCGCTGGAAGATCGCCGTCACGCTCGAAGCGTGCAGGTTCAGGCCTTCCAGCAACAGCAGCGGGAAGAACAGGAACGCCTGGTATTTCGCCATCCAGCGCAGGAAACCGCGCCGTTCGGAGCCTTGCGCCTTGGTGAAGATCAGCGCGGCGAGGTTGACGTCCGGGTCCTCGTCCTCGTGGTTGGGGTTGGCGTGATGGCGGGTGTGCGTGCCGATCCACCAGCCGTAGCTCAACCCGGTCAGTCCACCGTGGACGAAACCGGTGACGTCGTTCGCCTTGCGGCCGCGGAAGATCTGCTTGTGTCCCGCGTCGTGGCCGATGAAGGACAGCTGCGTGAACATCATCGCGAAGAACGCGGCGAGGAACAGCTGCCACCAAGAATCCCCGAGATGCGCGAAGGCGACCCAGCCGCCCGCGAAAGCGAGCAGGTTCAAGGAGATCTTCAGCGCGTAGTACTTTCGCCGCCGGTCGAGTAGGCCCGCGTCTTTGACCAATTTGGACAGTTCGGCGAAGTCGCTGCCCTGCCTCGTCTGTGTGGAGGTCATGGTGCATCACACCGTTCTGGTTCGTGAAAGTGGACAATCCAGCAACGGGTTCACAAACACCGAAAGGGTCTGGTTCGGCCGAGAAGAGGCACTGGTACCACAACACGCCACGGTCGCTCCGTGGCCTGCCTCCAGTGTTCCACGGCGACGGAGCGGAAGCAATTCACCAAAGCGGCAAGATCTGGCGTACAGTCGAAGACATCGAGGGAAATTTCCCCCGGTTCCGTCCGGTCGCGAGCTTCGACCGGAGACAGGAGCACCGGCCAGACATCGTTCTTCGCGCTCATGGTCCCGCCGGCTTCGCCGGTGAGCAGCCGCCCGCCGCGCCGTACGCGCGCCCCGAGGCGCCCATCAGGGCCACGCCGCGATCGTCGATGGCCACGACCTCTGACCTGTCACCGTGTCCGCGCCCGCCCCAGTGGGCGCGGACACGGTCAGAAAAACTTCAGCGCCGCGCGGACTTGCTCTCGCTCCGCGCCGGTCAGGACGCGGCTCGGCGGGCGGACGTCGGCGCGGCACAAACCCAGCTGTGCCAACGCTTCCTTCACCACGCTCACGTTGCTGGCGTTGCCGTCCGCGGCCCGTAGCTCCTCGAACGGCCGGACGCGTTCCCAGCAGGCCATCGCGCCGCGGAAGTCGCCGTCGCGCAGTGTGCGGAACATCTCCAGCGAAAGCGACGGCGCGACGTTCACCAAGCCCGACGTGAACCCGGTCGCGCCGACGGTGAAGTAGCCCGGCGCGGACAGCTCCGCCAGCCCGGCGATCCACGTGAAGCGATCGATCCCCGCGTCGCGCGCCACCGCCGCGAACCGCACCGGATCCGGCACCGCGTACTTCACCCCGATGACGTTCTCCGCGGCGTCGGCGAGCCTGGCCAGCCGCTCGCCTTCGACCCGCGCGTCGCGCACGTACAGCACGACACCCAGCTCCGGGACCGCCGCCGCGATGGCCCGGTGGTACTCGACCCAGCCGTCCGCCGAGACGTACGGATGCACCGGCTGATGGATCATGATCAGATCGGCGCCGGCTTCACCGGCGTGCCGCGCCGCGCTGATCGCCGTCCGGACGTCGTGCCCGACCCCGGCGACCACGCTCGCCCGCCCCGCCGCGGCCTTGACCGTCAACTCGAGGCAGTGCCGGGCCTCGGCCGCGTCCAGCGCGTAGAACTCACCGGTGTTCCCGTTCGGTGTCACGACGCCGACCCCGCCGTCGATCACCCGGCCCACCAGTTCCGCGTAGGCGCCCGGATCCACGGCGCCGTCGGCGTCGAACGGGGTCACCGGGATGGCCACGACCCCGGACAGCCGCCGTTTCCGCTCGTCGAAGCGGGAAGAGGAGGTCACTGGCATGCCCTATCTGATATATGATGTGACGTCTCACGGTAGCACGACGGAGCAACGGTCCGGGTGTCCTGAAAGTTGGGACGGGTGGTCAGAGCCGCGTGGCGAGGAAGAGTTCCAGCTGCTCGACGACGAACGCGTGATCGTCGGCCTGCGGCAATCCCGAGACGCCGACGGTGCCGACCGGGCCGACGCCCTCGACGATCACCGGGAACACGCCGCCGTGCGCGGCGTAGAGATCCGGGTCGAGCCGGGAATCGGCTTCGAACGTCGTGCCCTTCGCGCGGAACTGCTCGCCGACGAGGAACGAGCTGTGCCCGTACCGGTCGACGACGCGGCTCTTCCGGTCGATCCACGCGTCGTTGTCGGCCGAGGTGCCCGGCAACGCCGCGTGGAACAGCCGCTGCCCGCCGCGGCGCACGGAGACCGTCACCGGGTGGGCGCGGTCCCGTGCCGCCGCGAGCAGGTGGGCGCCCAGCTCCAGCGCGGTCTCGTTGTCGAACCGGCGGAAGACCAGGCGCTCCTCCTGCGCGGCCAGGACGGCCAGGGTGTCATCGCTCATGGCACCCATTAAATCAACGCTGTTGTGTAATGGCTAGCGAAGGGCGTCCAGCGCGAACGCGGCGTACATCGCGACGCCGCTGGCCATCGCGTCCTCGTCGAAGACCACGCGGTTCGAGTGGTTCGCCTCGACCGTTGCCAGGTCGGCGTCGGGCGGGCAGGCGCCCAGGAACGCGAAGGCGCCCGGAACCCGCTGCAGGACGTAGGAGAAGTCCTCCGCGCCCATCACCGGGTTCTCCATGACCTCGGAGTTGCGCGCGCCGAGGACCTCGGCCGCCAGGTCCAGCACCCGCGCCGCGACCTGGGGGTCGTTCACCGTGACCGGGTAGCCGGGGAGGACTTCGGCGCTCACGCGGACGCCGTGCGCCGCGCCGACCGCCTCGCACACCTTCGGCAGCTCCTCACGCACGTACGCCTGGGTCCGCTCGGACAGCGTGCGGATCGTGCCCTCCAGGAACGCCGTCTCCGGGATGATGTTCGTCGTCGTCCCCGCCTCGATCCGGGTGACCGAGACCACCGCGGGTTCGAACACGCTGACCTTGCGGGTCACCATCGTCTGCAGCGCGCTCACCATCGCGGCCGCCGCCGGCACCGGGTCGATCGCCTGGTGCGGCGCCGAGCCGTGGCCGCCCCTGCCGGTGACGGTGACGTGGAAGCTGTTGGCCGACGCCATGATCGGCCCCGGCCGCGTCTGGACGATGCCCGACGCGACCTGGGTGAAGATGTGCAGGCCGAACGCCTTCTCGACGCGTTCGCCCGAGGCGTCGAGCACACCCTCGTGGATCATGTGGCGCGCGCCGTGCTCGCCCTCCTCGCCGGGCTGGAACATGAACACGACCGACCCGGCCAGCTCGTCGACGTGCTCACAGAGCAGCCGCGCGGCAGACGCGAGCATCGCGACGTGGGTGTCGTGCCCGCAGGCGTGCATCGCGCCGTCGTCCTCGGAGGCGAAGTCCAGGCCGGTGTCCTCGTGCAGCGGCAGCGCGTCCATGTCGCCGCGGAGCAGGATCGCCGGGCCCGGCTTCGCGCCGCGGAGGACGGCGGTCAGTGAAGTGGTCGATTTGCCCTCGATGATCTCGAGCGGGAGGCCTTCGAGGGCAGCTTTGATCGAGGACTGGGTTTTCGGCAGGTGGAGCCCGATCTCCGGATTCCGGTGGATCTCCCGGCGGAGCCCTACGGTTTTCGTCTGGAGCGCGCGGGCCTCCTCCAGCAATCCGGCGAAGCGGGCGTCGGGGAGGGTGGGCAGGTCGGTGGGTCCGGTCATGTCTCGATAGTGGCGCATGCGGCGCTTCGGGCGCACCGTGCGTGCGTTCCGAATGCGGGCGGAATACGGTGTGCGCATGGCGGTGCAAGAGCCGATCACGGGGTTCGCGGTGGCCGTGGTGCGGGAGGACGGTCGGTGGCGGTGCAGCTCTCTTGATCCGGGGGCGCTCGCCGAACTCGACGCTGCGATCACCGAGCTGGGAAAACTGCGTTCCACCGGTGCCGCGTTCGGGCTGCTGGCGGTCGACGACGAGTTCTTCGTGATCGTCCGGCCGAGCCCGAGAGGTCCCTCGCTGCTGCTGTCCGACGCCGCCGCGGCGCTCGACTACGACATCGCCGCGGACGTCCTCGACGTGCTGAGAGTCGATCCCCCGGACGAGGACGACGACGCGGTCTGGCCGGAAGGCGACCTGGAGATCCTGTCCGACCTCGGACTCCCCGGGGCCGAACTGCAGGTGATCGTCGGCGAGGTCGATCTCTATCCGGACGAACAACTCCAGATGGTCGCGCAGCGGTGCGGATTCGCCGCCGAGTTCTCCAAGATCCTGGACGAGATCTGAGTCCCGCCGCCTCCGCCGCCGACATCGCCGCCGTCCGGGCGGCGATCGCGGCGGCGCGAGGTGCGGGCGACGACGTGCCGATCGGCGCCGTCGTCCTGTCGCCGGACGGGACCCCGCTCGCGTCCGCGCGCAACGCCCGCGAAGAACTCGGCGACCCGACGGCGCACGCGGAGATCCTCGCGCTGCGGGCCGCGTCCGAGCGCTACGGCGACGGCTGGCGGCTCGAAGGCTGCACGCTCGCCGTGACGCTGGAGCCGTGCACGATGTGCGCCGGCGCCCTCGTGATGGCCCGGGTCGCGAAGGTCGTCTTCGGCGCCTGGGAACCCAAGACCGGGGCCGTGGGGTCGCTGTGGGACGTCGTCCGCGACCGGCGGCTCAGTCACCGCGCGGAGGTCGTCGGCGGCGTGCTGGAGGCCGAATGCGCGGCGCTGCTCGAAGACTTCTTCCACGGGCAACGGGGTAACCGCACCGGGTGACAGATGTGTCGGATCCCGTGGCCCGGGTAACCCGGAGGCAGGCGGCCGCAAACGGCGGCCGCGGTCGAAGGAGGAACATCCGCCATGAGCGTTTTCGACAAGGCGAAGGACAAGGCCGAACAGGCCATCGGCGCCGCCAAGGAGAAGCTCGGCGAGAAGACCGACAACCAGGACCTCGCGAACTCCGGCCGGGCGGACCAGACCGAAGGCCAGGTCAAGGAGGCCGGGCACGACCTGCGGGACCGTGCGGAAGGCGGGGTGCAGGACCTCAAGGACAAGTTCAACAAGTAGTCCCGGACGCAGAAGAGCCGGTCTCCGTGGAGACCGGCTCTTCGCCGCGGTGGCGGTGGGTGATCTTTAAACCCACGCGCAGAAGATCGGCGATTGCCAAGCCTTGGGTAGATGTCTTCTGTGAGAAGTAGCCGCAGCGCCAAGGGCTGAATGACTGTTAACCTCGTCAACGACGAGTGATCCCGCCGTCACACGCGGCGTGATCACTCGTCGTTGAGCGCTGGTCCGTCAGCCGGATGGTGGGTACGGGTCATTCCCGTATGTGTGCTCGTACTCGAACGTGCCGTCGGACTTGTGGACGACCAGCTGGCTCGGCTGATTCGCCTTCGCGACCTTGATCCCGGCCTCCACTGCGGCGGATTTGAGGTAATGGTGCGACAGCACCCGACCCTCGTGCGTGACATCCCAGTTCCCGGCATTGGGAACTACGCGGTAAACCTTGCGTGCCATGACTACTTCACCTCCTCAATGTGGTGTCGGATCGAACTCGCCAGGGCGTGCGCAAGCGTTACATGGCGAAGTTGGAGTTTGAGCGCCTGTAGGCGGTCGCAGACATGGAGAAGCGGCGGGCTCGTCGCCGAATCCAGGAGGCGGAACAGTAGCGCCAGGACCCTTGGCGGCGCATTGCCAAGGTGCCATCCCAGGGATCTGCTCAAGAGGGAGATTTGCGTCTGACGACCGAACTGGGCGGGCGCAGTTCCCGGAGAACGAGACCAGCCTTGACGACCAGCTCGTGCCCCTCTATGTCGCGAGCCACTGCAACCAAGGTGTAGACCGATGCGGCACCTGTCATCCGGACGCAGCTCAACCAGAGCTTCTTCGAGAAGCTGTCGGCGGATGTGGGGAGATCGCTTGGGGCGAGGTCGCCGAGCCGTTCGAACGTTCGGGGTACTTGTGCTCACGGTCGGAGTCGACGAGCTGGAGAGGTGAGGGCAGACCACTCGGGTCGCGGCGAGAACAACGTGACGGTGTTCTCGCCGACCTCTTCCGGCGCGAAGAGGTCCAAGAAGAACAAGCCCCTGGTCAGAAGATTCCAACCAGGGGCTTGAACGCTGTACCTACAGCGGTGGCGGTGGGATTTGAACCCACGGACGGGTATTAACCGTCACACGATTTCGAGTCGTGCTCCTTCGGCCGCTCGGACACGCCACCGCCGAGAACAATACCGGAGGGTCTTCCGGGGTCTTCAGGGGGTCAGGGAAGCTGCGCGGTGATCTCGTCGATCGCCGCCGTCTGGTTCTCCACGATCTCCTGCGCGAGCGCCTTCGTCTCGGCGTGCTCGCCCGACGACAGCACGGTCTTGGCCATCGCGACGCCGTTGCGCAGATGTTCGGCCATCAGCGGGAGCCAGACCTTGTCGAACTCGGCGCCCGACAGGTTCTGCAGCGAGGCGACCTGCCCCTCGGTGATCATCCCCGGCATCGCGTGCCCGGCGTGACCCGCCGCGGGAAGGACGGCCGCGTTCCACGATTGCAACCAGCCGGTCATCGTCCGCACCTCGGCGGATTCGGCCTTGACGATCTTGGCGGCGGTGGCCTTCACGTATTCCGAGGCCGACCGCTCCGAGGCCAGGTTCGCGACCTGGATCGACTGCTGATGGTGCGGGACCATCTGCTGGGAGAAGGTGATGTCGGCCTGGTTGGCGCCCGGTGTCGCCGGTGCGGCGCCCGTGGCCGCCGAACAGCCCGCGAGCACCCAGACGACCAGCCCGAACAGGGCCATCGGCAGTCGCCGTCGCATCGATACCTCCGTAGTCAGGGGAAAAGCGGCCCTCCGTTCTGTGATACGGCTGTGACCTTCCGGCGGTTCAAAACCGGATTAGCCTTGGCGGGCATGACGGATCCGAAGACAGTGGTGACCGGTTTCCTTCAGGCCCTCGAAGAGTTCGACATCGATCGGGCGCTCGGTTTCGTGGCGATCGACATCGTCTACCAGAACGTCCCGCTGCCCCCGGCCCGCGGCCTTTCCGCGGTGGAGAAGCAACTGCGCGCCATGGCGCGCTACGGCAGCGGGTTCGAGGCGCGCACGCACCATATCGCCGCCGACGGGCCGATCGTGCTGACCGAACGCACCGACGTCCTGCGGCGTGGTTCGTGGGAGGCCGAGTTCTGGGTGTGCGGCACGTTCGAAGTGCGCGACGGCCGGATCGTGCTGTGGCGCGACTACTTCGACTGGACGACGTTCCTGGCCGCGAGCGCGAAGGGCGCGGGCAAGGCGGCGGTCGCCGGGGCGAAGTCGCTCATCGGGAAATACAAGGCGCGTCAGGAACTCCAGCGCTGAGTTACGCCTCCAAGCACGCGAGTTACGCCTCCAAGCACGCGAGTTACGCCTCTGATCACGCGAGTTACGGCTCTGATCACGCGAGTGCGGAGTGGCGGATATGACGCACCGCCGGTGTACGGGCTCCGTCCTCCCCCGACGGGTCCCGTGCACCGGCGGTGCGCCCCCAGTTCCCCCTGCTCGCCCTCCCCGGCGAGCGTCAGAAGGTCGTGTGCCGGTCGGCCATGTCGGCCTCGCGCAGTACGGCGTCGAGCCGCGCTCCGCCGAAATGGGCCACCTGCCGTACGCCGCGTTTCCGGTCGCGCAGATCGACGGCGAGCGCGATCGTCAGCAGCAGAACCAGTGCCGTACCGACGATGAGCCAGTTCATCGGACACCTCCTCCGGCGACGCGAGCCGAGGATTTTGTGTCCTCGCTCACGTCGCCAAAGGTAGCTCCGGGAATGCCGGGTTGTACCCGGACTTGAGGTTCATTTAAGGCAGCGGAACACCAATGGGCTATTTCCGCGGTACTCCCGCGACATAAATGTCACCGTCGGCCACGGAGACGTCACGGGCACTGGACGCGCCGGTCGCCAGAATGCGGGCCGGGTCCCGGAAACCGGTGATCACTTCGACACGCTGGACCGGTTTCGGTGTGATGATCACCGTTTCCGGCCGCCACGTACGCCCGTTCTCGAGCAGGAAAGTTTCCATGTCCGGCTTTCCGTCGCGGGTCGCGTAAACGCGCCAAGTGCCGCGATCGAGCTGTTCGATCTCGCGCAATCGGAGCCCGTTCGCGACCTCGCGCACCTCCCAGCTCCGGCCGTTCCACGCGCCCGCGAAATCGCGCGGCGAGCCCGCGGCGTCGAACTGGAACCAGGTGACGAACGGTTTGCCGTCGCGCTGGGTGCCGACCTGCAGGATGTAGTCCGGCGACTTGAGCCCGCCGGGGAGTTCGAGCGGCGTTTCGACGACCTTGAGATACCGCTCCTGTTCGGCGTCGTCGACCTGCGTGCCGAGGTCGTGGCCCGCGGCGGAGAAGAAGCGCAGGGTGCGGACGTCGAACGACAGGTAGTAGACGTTCCGGTGGTAGACGTCGTGCTTGTGCTGCGCGGGCCCGCCGCCCGCGAGCGTGTAGACGAACTGGATCCGCCCGGTCGACGGCAGGTACCGCAGCTGCCCGACGTAGATCTCGTCCATGTGGTCGGCCCGGCCCAGCGAGCCGAACGCCCACTGTTTCCCGGTCAACCGCACGGAGTTCGTCCATGTCTTCCCGTGGTCGCGGGAAACGAGGTACTTCATCGGGCGGAAATCGGAGTCCGCCGCCGGGTCCAGTTCCTTCGTGGTCTCGCGGTAGAACAGGAACAGCGTGCCGTCGACGGTCTTCACCGGCATCGGGTAGCTCGCCGCGGTCCCTTCGGGGACCTCGACGTCGGTCCAGGTGCCGTCGAGGGAATGCGCGAGCGGCGCGCGGCTGAGCACGGTCCGCTTGTTGTGCATACCGCGGAAGATCAGCAGATGCCCGTCGCCCGCCAGCAGCATCGTCGGGTAGTTGTGCGGATCGGACTCGCCGTCGGCGATCTTCTTCGGCGCCGTCCAGACGCCGGTCCGGTGGTCGTAGGCCTGGACGTAGGTGTCCGCGGCCTTGCCGGACCACGAGATGAAGGTCTTGCGCGCGACCGGGTCGAAGATCCCGCCCGCGTTCGGCCGCCGGTCGGTGCGCGACGCGACCGTGCTCGCCGGGGTCATCACCTCGAACGCGGCCTTCTCCGGTGGTTCGGCGGCCGCCGGGGGAACCGGGATCACGAGACCGGCCGCGATGAGCGCGCAAAGCAGTCCGCGCATGAAGACGCCTCCTGGTGCGTAACAGGCGGCGGAGGTCGATCTTCTCACGCGAGGGTCCGAACGGGCTAGCGGTGACGAATCGTTGCCTTGTCGTCTTCCTCATTTCACTTGTTCGGGGGAGTATGCCTCGACCGATCTTGTGAAAAGGGGACTCAGCGTGACCACATCCCGACGTGCCGCCCGGAGACGGGCCCTGACCGTGGCCGTCGCCTCCGGCCTGGTCGTGAGCGGCGTCTCCGCTCCGGCCGCGCTCGCCGCGCCCAGCGCCGACGCCGTGATCGCCGAGGTCTACGGCGGTGGCGGCAATTCGGGCGCCACGCTGACCAACGACTTCGTCGAACTCGCCAACCGCGGCACGGCCGCCGTGAGCCTCGACGGCTTCAGCGTCCAGTACGCGCCCGCGTCGGGGAACAGCTGGCAGGTCACGCCGCTGGCGGGCAGTGTCGCGCCGGGCGCGCGGTACCTCATCGCGCAGGCCAAGGGCTCGGGCGGCACCGTCGCGTTGCCGACGCCGGACGCCACCGGCTCGCTGGCCCTGTCCGCGACCGCCGGCACCATCGCGCTCGTCCAGGGCACCGCGGCGCTGACCTGCAAGACGGCCGCCGACTGCGCGGCAGACACCCGGATCAAGGACCTCGTCGGTTTCGGCTCGACAGCCACCATCCGTGAGGGCGCCGCGGCGCCGGCGCCGTCCAACACCGCCTCCGTCGCCAGGGGGACGACGCTCGCGGACACCGACGACAACGCCGCCGACTTCACCTCCGGCGCGCCCACCCCGACCAACGGCAAGGGTGAGACGCCGGGCGAGACCGGCCCGCCGCCGGTCGACGCCAAGATCCACGACATCCAGGGCACCACCCGGATTTCGCCGTTCAAGGACCGGAAGGTCGCCGGGGTCACCGGCGTCGTGACCGCGATCCGGAGCTTCGGTTCGGCGCGTGGGTTCTGGATCACAGACACCGCGCCCGACGCGGACCCGCGTACCAGCGAGGGCCTGTTCGTCTTCACCGGCTCGACCACCCCCGCCGTCGCCGTCGGCGACGCGGTGACTGCCACCGGTACCGTCCGCGAGTTCTACCCGGACGCTCCCGCGACCTCGCCGTACCAGTCACTCACCGAGCTGACGAGTGCACAGTGGACGGTCCAGTCGAGCGGGAACGCCCTGCCCGCACCGACCGTCGTCTCGCCCGACACGGTGCCGGACACCGTCGCCCCCGCGCCGGGCGGCAGCATCGAGCCGTTGCCGCTGGAGCCCGCGAAGTACTCGCTGGACTTCTGGGAGACGCACGAGAGTGAGATCGTCAGCGTCTCCGACGCGCGCGTCGTCGGCCCGACGTCGAGGTTCAACGAGCTTTACGTGACCACCAAACCGAAGCAGAACCCGAGCGTCCGCGGCGGCGCGGTGTACCTGGACTACGACCGGCTCAACACCGGCGTCCTCAAGGTCGCTTCGCTGATCCCGTTCGCCCAGCAGCCGTTCCCGAAGGTCAACACCGGTGACGTCCTCACCGGCGAGACCTCCGGCCCGGTCGAGTACAGCAACTTCGGCGGCTACACGTTGTTCGCGACGAAGCTGGGCGCCGCCAAGGACAACGGGTTGCGGCGCGAGAGCACCCGCGCGCAGCGCAGCGGTGAGCTTTCGGTGGCGACCTACAACGTCGAGAACCTGTCCGCTTTGGACAGTGCGGAGAAGTTCGGCGAGCTGGCAAAGGCCGTCGTCGGCAACCTGGCGAAGCCGGACATCCTGAACCTGGAGGAGATCCAGGACGACAACGGGCCGGCGAACGACGGCACCGTCGCCGCCGACCAGACGTTGCGGAAGTTCGTCGACGCGATCGCCGCCGCCGGCGGTCCGCGCTACGAGTGGCGTCAGATCGACCCGGAGAACGGCAAGGACGGCGGCCAGCCGGGCGGCAACATCCGCGTCGGCTTCCTGTTCAACCCGGCTCGGGTGTCCTTTGTGGACCGCAAGGGCGGCGACGCGACCACTCCGGTCGGCGTGGTCAAGGAGCGCGGCAAGACCCACCTCACCGTCTCGCCCGGCCGGGTCGACCCCGGGAACGAGGCGTGGGAATCCAGCCGCAAACCGCTGGCAGGCGAGTTCGTCTTCAAGGGCCGCACCGTGTTCGTCATCGCGAACCACTTCAACTCCAAGGGCGGCGACCAGCCGACCCACGGCCGCAACCAGCCGCCGGTCCGGAGTTCCGAGGTGCAGCGGGTCAAGCAGGCGACCGTGCTCCGCGGCTTCGTCGACAAGCTGCTCGCGTCGGACAAGAACGCGAACATCGTGGTCGCCGGTGACATCAACGACTACCCGTTCTCGCCCGCCGTGGAGACGCTGACCGCCGGTGGCGCGCTGAAGGACCTCATCGCGTCGCTGCCCGAGAACGAGCGGTACAGCTACGTTTTCGAGGGCCAGTCGCAGGTGCTGGACCACATCCTGGCGTCGAGGGCGCCGCGCGGGCTCGACTACGACGTCGTCCACCTGAACGCGGAGTTCGCGACGCAGGCGAGTGACCACGACCCGCAGGTGCTGCGGTTCCGGCCGAGCGCGGGCAACCCGGTCCAGGACGCGTTCAACGACCTGACGGACTACCTGGAGAAGGTGCTCGGCTCGCACCTCCCGAAGCCGTAACTTCCCCGTGTGAAGGCCCCGTCCCCCGGCTCAGTCGAGGGACGGGGCCTTCACACGAGTTACGCCGTGTCGGCCGCCCAGCCACGCGTGTCGTCCCTCCAATCACGCGTGTCGTCCGTCTGATCACGAGTCCCCTCCATCGTGTACGCGTGATCGGAGGCGTAACACACGTGCTTGGAGGCGTGACTCGCGTGATCAGGAGCGTTTGGCGCGCCATCCCAGGGAAAGCACCGCCTGCACGAGTTCCTGGTAGCTCGGCTTGACCTCTTCCAGGTACTTCTCCAGGTAGCCCGGCCGCGCGGTCGGCACCGGCCTCGGGTCCTCATCGTCGGGCAGCCACGAGAGCCCCTCGACGTTGTGCTGCGCCATCTTCCACCAGCGCGTGCACCGGTCGACGGCGCGTTGCTCGCGTTCGGCGGCGTCCGCGACGGCCTGGTGCGCCTCGGCGAGCCGGGCTTCCAGTTCGTCCGCGCGGCCGATCTCCCAGTTGCGGAGGTTTTCCGCCGAAGCGCGCGCGAGGCCGACGATCTCCTTGTACCGCATGGCCGCGGTGATGCCGTCATCCATCGAGAAGCCCTTCCGGACGCTGGAACGGGATGATCACCTCGGGGGCGCCGTGGGTGGTGCGGTCGAAGAACAGCGCCCGGCCCGGCCGCGGTGACCAGTGCACGACCTGGCCGGCGGCGAACGGCGACAGTTCGTTGCCCTGGACGTCCAACGCCGCCCAGGTCCCGATGTCGTCCGTGCCCGCGAAACCGAGCGTGTCCTTCAGCCGGGCGATGCTGCGCCACCAGCCGATCGTGTGGACACCGTGTGTCGGGCCCTGTTTCAGCAGCACCCGCAGCTGGTCCAGCCCGCTTTTGAGCTGTCCGGGTGCCTTCGCCTCCAGCGCGGGAATCGACGCGTCGACGCCGTACAGCAGCAGCACCCGCGCTTTGTCCAAAGAGGACAGATTCTCCGCGATATCGATTACCCGTGCGGGCAGATCGTCGACAAGGGTGGCCTCGTGTCCCTCCGCGCGCAGCCGCTCGGCCAGCTCCGCCACCGCGGGGACGGACGCTTCGATGGGGCACGAGAGCACGAACTCCACCGACTCGCAGTGATACTGGCGGGCCAGCGACCGGGCGGCGGAGTCCATGATGGACAGTGCTTCCGCGGTGGCCGCGCCAAGGACGGCGACGTTGCGTCCTGGCGCCTTCGGCAGCTCGACCCCGCAGGCGGCCTCGTCGACGTCGATCGACTGGCCGAGCAGCGCCCGCGGCCGGTCCGTCGGCTTCAGGTCGGCGAACGCCGGGAACTGTTCCAGCACCGGGGAATGCGCGCCGTCGAACAGCCGCGGCCGTTTGAACGACTCCGAGTACTGCTCCCAGAGCCGGTGCTGCAGCTTGTTGAAGACGTCCTTGGTGCTCGCGTCCGGCACATGGGCGAGCTGGTTCCCGTGCGCCACACCGGAATCATGGTTGATCACCGCGTGCCACTTCGGCGCCGAAACCGCCGCGTTGTTGGTCTCGGCCAGCACGCGCCGCGCCTTCGGCATCGCGATCCGCAGCGTGCACTGCTCGAACACCGCCGGTTTGCCCCAGAAGGCTTCGATCCCGGCGACGTCCTGGCTGGCCAACACCAGATGGATGCCCTGCGACCGGCCTCGCCGCGCGATGTCCTCCAGCAGCTGGGTCGCGGTCGCCGTCACGCCGTCGCGGCCGGCGAACAGGTACTGGAATTCGTCGATCACCGCGACGATCCGCGGCCAGTGCCCGCCGGGGTCCTGTTCGCGCAGGTCCGAGAGGTTGGTGACCTCGTGCAGTTTCGCCGCGGCGGACCGGCGGCGCAGCTCGTCGGCGAGGAAGCGCAGCAGCGCCAGGCCGAACTCGCGGTCGGTGTTGACGTTGACCCCGATGAGCTTGGCGTGCGGCAGCCAGCTGGCGTCCCGCCGCCCCGGCGCGAGCCCGGCGAACGACACGCCTTCCTTGAAGTCCAGCAGGTACAGCGCGAGTTCGTCCGGCGAGTAGCGGGCCGCGAGGCTGCCGAGCAACGAGTAGAGGAAGTTCGTCTTGCCCGAACCGCTCGGCCCGCCGATGAGCACGTGCGGGCTGGCGTCCCCGATCACGACCTCCACCGGCTCGCCCTCGAAGAACCCGACCGGTGCCCGCAGCTCGCGCGCCGAGCTTTCCTTGCCGAGCTCGGTCGGCAGGAGGTCGGCGAACGCGCGTGGCCCGCCCTGTTTGGCGATCAGCGCCTCGGCGATCCGCCCGGCGGCGCGGATGACCTGCCCGGACGGCATCGGCGGGTCGAGGTCGACGATCAGGTCGGGGCCGGTCATGCTGCTCATCGCGCGCCGCTCGTCGTGCAGGCTCAGCGATTCGACCGACGTCGACAGCATGGTCGGCACGTCGACGAGGATCAGGCAGATCCCGGCCGCGAGCGCCCCGGTGGCGACCCGTTTCAGTTCGCGGGCGCGCTCCGGTTCGAGGGTCTCGCCGTTGCCGTAGAGCACCGCGACGCGGAACGGTTCGACGCGCTGGCCGCTCGCCCGCCGGATCTCCCGCAAGGACGTGTGCCCCGCCTGCATCCCGGTCGCGTGGATGCGGCGGATGTGGCCCGCCAGCTCGTCGAGGAGGTCTTCGAGCCGCCCCGGGTCGTACAGCGTGAGCGCGCTCGTGCGGCTCAATGGGTACAGGTCGGGCAGGATCGCGGTCAGCTGCCCGACGTCCCACAGGTGGACGCGCACCGCGCCGGGTTCGAACGTGCTCAGGATCCGCATCAGCAGGTTCTGCACGATGCCGTCCACCGCGGCCCTGGTCTTGGGCGCCGACGTGATGGACAGATGCGACTCGTCGAGCAGGGGCACCGCGACGTCGAACGTGCGCGGGACGTCCTTGCCCGAAACGGTCGCCGAGCCGACGCGCCACAGTCCCGGCGCGGTGATGCCGGGATTCCCGCCGACGCGGCCGAGCCAGTTGCCCGGCGGCTGGCTCGCGGGCCCCGGCGCGTTGTGCGCGACGAGTTCGCGCAACGCGTTCGGGCCCGCTTCCCAGTCGGCGTAGAACTGGCCGCGCACGCTGCCGAGTAGGCCGAACACCTCGTTCGCGGCGGGATGCCGGGACCATTCGGCGTACTGGTCCGAGGTGGAGTTGTTCATCCCCACCCGGACTATGTGCTGCTCCAGTTCGAGTTTGGCCAGATCCGCCTCGGCGTTCTGGCGGGCGCCGGCGGCGGCGCCGAGGACGAGCCCGATCTGGTGCCGGACCCGCTCCAGCGCCGTAACGACGCGATTGCGCTGTTCACTCGCTTTGCTGCCCATACCGGCTCGCCGATCTCAGAGGCGGGATTGGTAACCGCTGACCAGGTCGTCAGCGGCGGAAAGGCGCGTCAGGAGGTTTTCCATTCCCTCGTCGGCCTGCGCCAGCTGCGGCGGCACCCATGGCACGGCTTGGGCCTGGGGTTCCACGATGGCGCGCCGGGACTCTTCGAGCAGGCTCCTGGCCCGCTCCGCGTGAGCGCGTCCGTCGGCGAGGCCGGTTTGGACGGCCGTCAGCAGCTGGTGCAGCTCCTCGAGGTACATGTCAGAGACGGGTCGAGTACGACTCGGCCGACGAGATGCCCGCCTGGATGGTGCTCTGCATCCCGGTGATGCCCTGCAGGGCCTCGGCGAGAAGCCCGTGCGCCTGGCTCACCTCGTGCTGGGTGCTGCCCTGGGTGGCCTGGGAAAGCGAAAGCTGGGCTTCTTCGAGAGACTGCGCTGCCTGCTGAAGTGCGGCGATGCTCGCGGATGCCTTCTCGTTCGCGAGCGCGATACCAGCGCGGATCTCTTCGACTCCGGCCATTTTGGCGGACTCCTTGGGACGTCGGGGGCTGGAACGACCACTATTAAACTTAGCGTGATCAACTGACTCTGTTAAGTGAAGGTCCTGCTAAGTAATCAACAAGGCCCCGGACGTCGGAACGTCCGGGGCCTTGCTGACGGCGGAGGATACAGGATTCGAACCTGCGAGGGCGTGAACCCAACACGCTTTCCAAGCGTGCGCCTTAGGCCGCTCGGCCAATCCTCCGTGGGGAACTTTACCGGATGCCCTTTCGCCCCCGCGAAGGCGGGTCTGACCTGCGTTTGCGGCTTCGCGGGCTCAGGCGGGAGCGGGGGCGAGGACGTCGGCCACGACGCAGGTGATGTTGTCCGGCCCGCCGCCTTCGTTGGCCAGGTCGATCAGCCTCGGAACGGTCTCCGCGGGATCTTGGAAGGCTCCGAGGACGTCCTTGATAACGGTTTCGACAACCGTTGCCGTTAACCCGTCCGAGCACAGGAGGAGACGGTCTCCGGGCGCCGCGTCGAAGGTCCAGATGTCCGCTTCGCCGCTGCCGGTGCTCAGGAGCGCCTTCATCAACAGCGAGCCGCGAGGGTGCCCCTCGACCTCCGACGGGTCGATGCGCCCGTCGTCCGCGAGGGCCTGCGCGAGCGTGTGGTCACGGGTGAAGCGCTGAAGCGTGCCGCCGCGGAGGAGGTAGCCCTTCGAGTCGCCGATGTGGGCGGCGGTGAAGTGGGAACCGTCGAACAGCACGGTCGTCAGGGTGGTGCCCATGCCTCGCGTCTCGGGCTCCTGCTCGGCCGTCGCGGCGAGCCGGTCGTCGATGGCGCGGAGGCCGCCGGTGAGGATCTCCACCAGGTCGACGTCCGCGAGGTCGAAGCCATGGAGGTCCTTGTCGAGCCGGGACAGGACGCCCACCGCCTCGGCGCTGGCCACCTCGCCGTGCGGCTGGCCGCCGATACCGTCGGCGACGGCCAGCATCCTGGCGCTGGCGTAGACCGAGTCCTGGTTGACCTGGCGGCGCCGCCCGACGTCCGAGCCGGCGGCGTACCGAAGGGTGTACCTCATGGGGCCCAGTAAAGCAGTTGTGTACTGAGTTCACAAACAAAGGGCTGGAATAGTCGGCTGTCGGTTACGATGCGGCGATGGAGGAGCAAGCCACCGTCACCGCGGCGGACATCGCGCGGATCGCCGGCGTCGGCCGCGCCGCCGTCAGCAACTGGCGTCGACGTTACGGCGATTTTCCGCCGCCTGTCGGCGGGACGGCGTCGAGCCCCTTCTTTTCCCTGGTCGCCGTCGAGAAATGGCTGCGGGAACGGGGCAAGCCGGTCGAAATCTCGCTTGGGGACCGGATCTGGCAGCGGCTGCGGAACCTCGGCGACGACCTGGCGCTCGGCGACCGGGTCGGCAGGGTGGGGTCGTACCTCTCGCGGCCGCGCGAGTGGACCTTCTCGCCGCGTTACGACGACGCCGAGTTGCTCGAACTGCTGGACCGGTTCGCCGCCGAGCGAGGCGCGCGCGAGGCCTACGAGTTCCTGTGCGAACGCTACGTCGAGGCGCACTCCCGTCAACTGTCCGTCACGGCGGGGCCGGTGGCGGAGTTGATGTCCCGGCTCGTCGGCCCCGCGCCCGGCGTGGTGCTCGACCCCGCGTGCGGACTCGGGACCCTGCTGCTCGCCTCCGGCGGGACCCGGCTGCTCGGCCAGGCCGACGATCCGGCGACCTCGTGCATCGCGGCGCACCGGCTACTGCTCGCGGGCGCGGACATGGAGATGTACGGGGCGGACGCCCTTTCGATGGACTCCTACGAAGGGGTGCTCGCGGACACCGTCGTCTGCGATCCACCGTTCAACGAACGGGAATGGGGTTACGACGAACTCGTCGGCGACCCGCGCTGGGTGTACGGCCAGCCGCCGCGCGGCGAACCGGAACTGGCTTGGGTGCAGCACTGCCTCGCGCATGTGAAACCCGGCGGGCTGGTCGCGATCCGCATGCCGCCCGCCGCCGCCGGACGCCGGACCGGGCGGCGCATCCGCGGGAACCTGTTGCGGGCCGGGGCTTTGCGTGCCGTGGTCACGGTCGGTGGTGCGGATCTCTGGCTGCTGCGGCGGCCGGAGCCAGGGGAGCGGCCGCCGTCCAGGGTGCTCCTGCTGGCCGATCCGTCCACTGTGGAGGAACAGTGGCGGGATCATCTCCGCGGCGCCGAGGTGCCGGACGCGGTCCGGATCATCGACCTGCTCGACGAGGAGATCGACCTTTCCCCCGCGCGGTACCAGGATCGGGACGAACACGCGGGCGAAGCCTTCCTCGAAGTCCGAAGGTATTTCGAGGGAATCCGGCCGGAACTGCCGTCGCTGGCGGTGTCCGACGAGAAGCCCTCGTTCGTCACGATCGGCGAGCTGCTGAAGTCCGGCGTGCTCACCGTGCCGGAATCGGTGGAAGACGGGGATGTCGTCGCGTCGCCGTCCGTGCCCGCGTATGTCCACAGTGGAGAGTCGAGCGTGCCCGAGCCGACGATGTCGAAGTACCGCACCGATCCCGAACGGCTTGATGCCGCGTTCCTCGCCGGATGCCTGCGCGCGGCTGGACAGATCGCCCCGACCTCTTCGACCAGGATCGACCTCAAGCGCACCCGGATCCCGCGCCTGCCGATCGAAGCGCAGCGCGCCCACGGGGAGGCGTTCACCCGGCTCGCCGCCTTCGAGGCCGCCCTGCGAGAGGCGGCGGAATCGGGCCTGGAGCTGGTGAGGCTAGGCTTGGCCGGGCTCACGGAAGGTCAACTGAGGCCGGGGAACTAGGTGCTGATCGCGGACCGTTACGAACTCGACGAGCTGCCACTCGGCCGGGGTGGGATGGGCGCGGTCTACGCCGGCCACGACCGGCATCTCGGCCGCCGCGTGGCGGTGAAGTTCCTCGGGCTTCCCGGCGGTCCCGACGCCGAGCTCGAACAGCGGTTCATCCGCGAGGCGCGGATCCTCGCGACCCTGGAGCACGCCGGCGCGCCGACGCTCTACGACTTCGGCACCTACGACGAGCGGTTGTACCAGGTCATGCAGTTCATCGAAGGCGTGACCGTCGCGGATCTCGCCGCCGAACACGGTCCGCTGCCGGTGCCGTGGGCGGCCGCGATCGCCGCGCAGGCCTGCGCCGTGCTGTCCGCCGCGCACGCGCTGTCCATCTGCCACCGCGATCTCAAACCCACCAACCTGATGCTGTGCCCCGACGGCAGCGTGAAGGTGCTCGACTTCGGGCTCGCGATGCTGCGCGAGACCGACGTCGCCCAGTTCACCCGCGCCGGGCAGATCCTGGGCACCCCCGCGTACATGGCGCCCGAGCAGATCCAGCGGGGTATCGCCGGGCCGCGCAGCGACCTGTACGCGCTGGGCTGCGTCCTGCACGAAATGCTGACCGGCAGGCAACTGTTCACCGGGCCGACGGCGTACGCGGTGTTCGAGAAACAGGTCAAGGAGAGTCCGGCCGAAGTGGACGGTGTCCCGCGTGGACTGAACGACCTGCTCGCGGATCTGCTGGAAAAGGACCCGGAACGGCGTCCCGCCGACGCGAACGAACTGTTCGGCAGGCTGGCCGGGTTCGCGCGGGAGCTGCCGTCACTGCCCGGCTATCTGGACGAAGGCGCCAATCCTGGCCGGATGTACGCGCGGGTCGTCGGCCGAGTGCCCTGAGACGCGATCGTGACCTTCCGATCAACAACCCCGGACGGGTGAGCTCCGTCTTTACCCATGTCAGACGGACTACGGGCAAACGGGGGGGTACGGGTCGTGAAGAAATTCCTGGTGGGGGTGACCGCACTGGCCACCGCGCTGGTGCTGACCGCGTGTTCCGGCAACGCGGGCGGCAGCGCGCCCGGCGGCGGGGCCGTCGCCCAGGGCGACCCGGCGGGCGGGACCACGACCACGTCCGCGCCTGCCACGTCTTCGCCGACGCCGTCGCCGAGCAGCTCCAGTTCCCAGCCGAAGCCGACGTCCTCGAAGCCCAAGCCGACGCCGAAACCCACCCCGAAGCCGACGCCCAAGCCCGCCCCGAACGCCGCCGACGTTCCCTGCAAGGCCGCGCTGGCCTCGCCGGGCGTGAGCGCCTGTGTGGACCTCTCCGCGCTGAAGACATGGCTGCTGCAGGACGGCAAGGTCATCTACGGCCCGGTGAAGCAGCTGCCCGGAAAGAAGGGGTACGCGACGCCGACGGGTGTCTTCCACGTTTCGGCCAAGGTCAAGAACTACCACTCGAAGGCCTTCGACGCGCCGATGCCGAACTCCGTGTTCTTCCTGCCGGGTATCGCGTTCCACACTGGCAGCCTCTCGGTGTACTCGCACGGCTGCATCCACCTGTCCGCCGCGGCTTCGCAGAAGTACTTCACGATGCTGCAGAAGGGCGGGGTCGTCCAGGTCGTGGCCTGAGCGCCGGTAACCGGAATCACCGCTCGCGACCACCGTGCGACACCGTCTCATGTGGATCATTTCGGTTCGATTGCTTTGGGGTAAATGAAAGCCCTTCGCCGCAATGACGCGGCCTTCCGCTCCGACGTGCCATGACACGCCGGAAATGGGGAAGCGCCGATGAAGCCGAGCAGGGCACTCACTCGCATACTTGTCGCACTGTCGGTTTCAATCCTCCTTCTCCCAGGATGGGTGGGCCCGCCGGAGGCGACCGCTGCGCCTTCCCTGCCGTCCGGCTTCGTCCTGCGTGACCAGCCGAGCGGTCAAGCCGCGTTCGACCTGACCGATTTCGCTTATCTGCCGGACGGATCGGTGCTCAGCACCGGCAAGAGCGGCAAGATCGCGTGGGTGCCAACCGGCGGTCCGGCGCGGACGATCGCGAACCTTCCCGTCCACGACGACGGGGACCTCGGTCTCGTCGGACTGGCCGTCGCACCGGATTTCGCCACCTCGCGCCAGATCTACCTCACGTGGTCGTTCGACACGGCAGGCGGCGCGTTCACCATGCGGGTGGCGCGCTGGACGGTGACCGGCACGGACGTCCCCACGGGGCTCGCGAACGAACGAGTGCTCGTCGACCTTCCCGGGTTCCACGACGTCCATGGCATCAGCGGGCTCGTCGCGGCGCCCGACGGGACTTTGTGGATCTCCGTCGGCGACGCCGCCGACTTCACCCGGGTGGATCCCGGCGCGCTGCGTTCGCTCGACCTCGATCAGCTCTACGGCAAGATCCTCCATGTCACTTCGGACGGCGCCGGCGTCCCCGGCAACCCGTACTTCTCCGCCGCCGCGCCGAACGCCACTCGTTCCAAGGTCTTCTCCAGCGGTTACCGCAGCCCGTTCCGGTTCTCCCTCGACCCGCGGCTCGGCCTTCCGGTCGTCGGTGACGTCGGCTGGAACACCTGGGAAGAGGTGGACGTCGTGCGACCGGGGGCGATCAACGGTTGGCCCTGCTGGGAAGGAAACGCCCCGACGCCAGGGTATTCCGGTCTCGCTGGGTGCGCGGGAGTGGTCAATACGCCACCGATCGCCGCGTACCACCACGGTTCCGGCGCTGACGAAGGCAACAGCGTCACCGCGGGGATCGTCTACAGTGGATCGTCCTATCCGGACGAATACCGGGGCGCGTTCTTCTTCGGGGACTACGTCACGCAGAAGATCTGGACGATGACCTACGACAGCCAGGGCAGACTCGTCCGCGCGCCCGAGCGGCCGCCGAAGTTCACCGGTGTCGGCGGTCCGGTCAAGTTCGCGGCCGCGGCCAACGGTGACATCGTCTTCGCCGACATCCACACCGGGAACCTGCGTCGGCTCAGCTATCCGGGGACGAACGCGGAACCGGTCGCGGTGGCGGCGTCGAGCACCGAGCCGTCGACGAGGACGGTGACCTTCGACGGCGCCGGTTCCTACGATTTCGACGGCGATCCGCTGACGTACCACTGGGATTTCGGCGACGGCACGAGCCAGACCGGTGTCCGCGTGACCCATGTCTACGGCCACGAGGCCGAACGGACGACAGCGCGCCTCACCGTCACCGATCGGCTCGGCGCGTCCGCGAGCGCGGACGTCGTCGTGGTTCCCGGCAACCATTCGCCGGAACTCGCGATGACGGATCCCGGTGCGCGGACGTTCGCCGTCGGGGAGCCGGTCACCGCCGAGGTGACGGCCACCGACGCCGAGGACGGCGCGCTGCCGGTCGAGTGGACGACGCTGATCCGCCATTGCCCGGAGGAGGCGACCTGCCACGCGCATCCCGGTTCGCCGGGCGGCGGACCGGTTTTCACGGTGCCCTTCACCGAGCACCAGGACTCCCGCGTCGAGCTCACCGCGACGGTGACCGACAGCGCCGGGGTGACGGCCGGCAGGACGTACGTCGCGATGCCGCGTGAGCACCGGTTGACCTTGACCTCCACCGTCCCCGCGGCGCTGAGCATCCCGGCGGAGGGTGGCACCAACACCGCGATGGTGACCGAGGGCGCGACGTTCGAGGTCGTGGCGGAGGAGATCGCCGCGGACGGCGTTTCGACGTTCGCGAACTGGTCCGACGGGCGGACCACGCGCTCGGTGACCGTCACCGCCCCGGCGGGCGACCTGACCCTGACCGCGAACTACCTCACCCCGATCGACCGGCGCTACCAGGCGGAACCCGCCCTGCGGCAACGGCTCGGCGCGCCCGTCGGACCGGAGGTCGCCGACGGGCCCGTGCGCTTCCGGCCGTACACGAACGGCAGGCTCTACTGGAGTGCCGAGACCGGCGTGAAGCAGATCGAAGGCCAGATCCTGGCGAGGTACCTCGCGCTGGGCGGGCACCGGACGTTCGGGCCGCCCGCGACCGACGAGACCGCCACGCCGGACGGCGTCGGCCGGTACAACCACTTCCCGCACCGGCCGGGCCCGATGCGGTCGTCGATCTACTGGACCCCGTCGACCGGCGCGCACGCGGTGTACGGGCGGATCCGGGTCAAGTGGGAGGCGCTGGGCTGGGAGCGCGGGCCGCTGGGGTACCCGGCCACCGACGAGATGGGCACTCCGGACGGTGTCGCCCGCTTCAACCACTTCAGCAAGAAGGCGTCGATCTACTACACCCTGCAGACGGACGCGCGCGCGATCTGGGGCCGCATCCGTGTCCGGTGGGAGGCGCTGGGCTGGGAGCGCGGGCCGCTGGGATACCCCGCCACCGACGAGACGAGCACCCCCGACGGCGTCGGCCGCTTCAACCACTTCACCAAGGGCGGCTCGATCTACTGGACGATGGCCACCGACTCGCACGGGATCTACGGGGCGATCCGGCAGCGCTGGGCCGCGCTCGGCTGGGAGCGGTCGTACCTGAGTTACCCGACGACGGATGAGTTCGGCATCCCCATCGGACGGCAGAACAGCTTCCAGGGCGGCTACGTCACCTGGAACCGGACCACGGGCCAGGTGATCGACCGGCGGTGGTGATCACGGTTCGGTCAAGCCACTCGAAAGTGTGAAATGCCCACGTGGGTCCCGTCGATGAGACGTTCGACTGGGGAAAGGGGTCCTTGCATGCCTTCGAGATTCCGTACGCTCTGTCACGCCGTCGTGACGGTGCTGATAGCGACCTTGCTGGTGCCGTTGACGTCGACTTCGGCGTCCGCGGCACCCCTGCTGCCGCCCGGCTTCGTCCTGCGTGACCAGCAGAGCGGGCAGGCTCCATACGACCTGACCGACTTCGCCTACCTGCCAGACGGGTCGATGCTGACCACCGGGAAGTCGGGCAAGGTCGCCTGGGTGTCCACCACCGGGCAGATCCGGGAGATCGCGAACCTGACCGATGTCCGGACCACCGGCGACCTGGGCCTGACCGGTCTCGCGATCGCGCCCGACTTCGCCACTTCGCGCAAGATCTACACGGCGCGCGCGGTGGGACAGGCCGGTGGCGGCTTCCTTCTGCGGGCGTCGAGCTGGACGGTGTCCGGCACCACGGAGCCGACCGGTTTGACCGGCGAGAAGATCTTGATCGAAGGCGCCGGCAACACCGACGTCCACGGCATCACCGGTGTCGTGGCCGCCCCGGACGGCACGGTCTGGGTCTCGATCGGGGACAGCGCCCGCTTCCAGGGCGCGGCGGACCCGTTCGCGCTCAACGCGTACGACGTCGACAAGATCTTCGGCAAGATCTTCCACATCACCACCGACGGCGCCGGCGTGCCGGACAACCCGTACTACACCGCGACGAACCCGAATTCGGTGCGCTCCAAGGTGTTCGCGAGTGGTTTCCGCAGCCCGTTCCGGTTCAGCATCGACGCGAGCACCGGCCTCCCGGTGGTCGGCGACGTCGGCTGGGGCACGTGGGAAGAGGTCAACTTCGTCCAGAAGGGCGCGAACCACGGTTGGCCGTGTTTCGAGGGGAACCAGCCGTCCGACGGTTTCTCGGCGATGCCGCAGTGCGCCTCGGCCGTGAACACCCCGCCGATGCTGGTGGTCCCGCACGGCCAGGGTCCCGACAACGGCAACAGCGTCACCGGCGGCATTGTCTACAATGGAGAGTCGTACCCCGAGGAATACCGGGGCGCGTACTTCTTCGGCGACTACGCCACGCAGAAGCTGTGGACGGCCAAATACGACACGCAGGGCCGCGTCGTCCGCCCGCAGGAGACGCCGCCGAAGTTCACCGGTATCGGCGGTCCGGTCAAGTTCCTGGCCGCGGCCAACGGCGACATCGTCTACGCGGACATCTACACCGGCCTGTTGCGGCGGCTCAGCTACACCACCGGGAACAAGGCGCCCGTCGCGGTCGCCACTTCCGAGACGAACCCCGAAACCCGCACGGTCTCCTTCGACGGCAGCGGTTCGTACGATTTCGACGGTGACCAGCTGACCTACGCGTGGGACTTCGGCGACGGCACCACCGGCACCGGGGCGAAGGTCAGTCACACCTACGCGGCCGGGACCGAGAAGTTCACCGCCAAACTGACGGTGAAGGACGGCCTGCAGGCGTCCGGGAGCACGGACATCGCCGTGGCACCCGGGAACCACTCGCCGAAGCTGACCATGACCGATCCCGGCGGCAGCCTGTTCGCGGTCGGCGAGGAGGTCAAGGTCGGCGCGACCGTCACCGACACCGAGGACGGCGCGCTCCCGGTCACCTGGACCACCCTGGTCCGGCACTGCCCGGAGAACGCGGTCTGCCACGCGCATCCCGCCGAGAGCGGCACCGGCCCCGAGTTCACCATGCCGTTCACCGACCACACGGACTCCAACCTGGAGTTCACCGCGTCGGCGACCGACAGTGCCGGGGTCACGGTCTCGAAGACCTACGTCGCGAAGCCTCGCGAACACCGGCTGACCCTCGTCGGCAACGTCGCCGCGGCGCTCGGCATCACGCCGGAAGGCGGGGCCGCTTCGGCGATGGTGGTCGAAGGCGCGACCGTGGAGATCCAGGCGGCCGAGGTCGCTTCGGACGGCGCGTCGACCTTCACCGGCTGGTCCACCGGGGCCACCGGGCGGCTGACCACCATCACCATGGGCGCCGCAGACCAGACGATCACGGCGAACTACATCACCCCGATCGACAAGCGCTACCGCGACGAACCCGCGCTGGCGCAGCGAATCGGTACGCCGACCGCGCCGGAGGCCGTCGACGGCACGGTCCGCTTCCGCACCTACGAGCGCGGACGGCTGTACTGGTCGAAGGACACGGGCGTGAAGCAGATCGAGGGCGAGATCCTCAAGAAGTACCTCGCTCTGGGCGGGCATGTGAAGTTCGGGCCGCCCGCGACCGACGAACAGTCCACTCCGGACGGTGTCGGCCGGTACAACCACTTCCCGGTGTGGCCAGGCATCATCCAGGCGTCGATCTACTACACCGGTGGAACCGGGGCGAACGCGATCTACGGCAGGATCCGGCAGAAGTGGGCCGCGCTCGATTGGGAGCGCGGGCCGATGGGCTACCCGGCCACCGACGAGATGAGCACTCCGGACGGTGTCGGCCGGTACAACCACTTCAGCAAGGCCGCGTCCATCTACTGGACGGCGCAGACGGACGTGAAGGCGATCCAAGGACGGATCCGCGCCCGGTGGGCCGCGCTCGATTGGGAGCGCGGGCCGATGGGCTACCCGGCCACCGACGAGACGAGCACTCCGGACGGAGTCGGCCGCTACAACCACTTCACCAAGGGTGGTTCCATCTACTGGACGTCGGCGACCGACGCGCACGGTGTGTGGGGTGAGATCCGCAAACGCTGGGCGTCGCTCGGCTGGGAGCGTTCGTACCTGCGCTACCCGACCACCGACGAGATGGCGGTCACCGGCGGACGGCAGAACAACTTCCAGGGCGGCTACGTGTTCTGGAACTCCACCACCGGTGCGGTGACCGACCGCCCCTGGTGATCCACGCGTGAAGGCCCCTTCCCTCGGCTCGACCGAGGGAAGGGGCCTTCACGCGCTTCGGGGTATCAACGCAGCAGGTCGGCGGGGGTGGTCCCGGTCGAGGTCAGCGGCAGACCGAGCGCGACGCGTTCGGTGAGCCAGGCGCTCGGCCGATAGCGCTGGTCGCCGGTGTTCGCGAGGAGTCCGCGCAGGACCCGCAGCACGAGATCCGGGCCCGCCTCGTCGCCCCAGGTCAGCGGCCCGCGCGGATAGCCGAGGCCGAGCCGGACGGCGGTGTCGATGTCCTCCGGCGTCGCGAGCCGCTGCCCGGCGATGAAGCAGGCGGTGTTGACGATCGACGCCAGCAGCCGCTGCGCGATCGGCGCGGGACCGTCGCGGACCACGGTCACCGGCAGGCCGGTCGCGGCGAGCGCGCCCCAGGCGGTGCGGCCGGCGGCCGGGTCGAGGGCGGGGTGGACCGAGAGCGTCAGGCGTTTCCCGTAGCCACCGAGCGGATCGACGCCGACGACGCGTTCCGCCGGAAGGCCCGCCGCGCGCGCGGTGTCCACAGTGGACGAACCGATCGGGCTGACGATCAGGACCGTGTCCGGGTAGGCGGAGTGCACGACCTGGATGCCCGCCGCCGAGAGCAGCGTGCCGAGCCGTTCGTCGTCGACCCACACCGGCGTGGCCGGGGCTTCCGGCGCGGCGGGCTCCGGATCGACCTGCTGCTGTCCGTCTGCATAGGAGTAGAAGCCTTCGCCGTTCTTGCGGCCGAACAACCCGGCGGCGACGCGCGGCCGCGTCAGCCACGACGGCCGCAGCCGCGGTTCGCCGTGGAAACCGCTCCAGATGCTTTCGAGCACGGCGTGCGAGACGTCGAGACCGGTGAGGTCGAGCAGTTCGAACGGACCGAGTTTCAGGCCGAGCACGTCACGGGCGACGCGGTCCACCTCGGCCGGGCTCGCGATTCCCTCGGCGAGGATCTGCAGCGCCTCGGTGCCCAGCCCGCGGCCGGCGTGGTTGACCAGGAAGCCCGGCGCGTCGCGGGCGAGGACGGGTTCGTGCCCCCAGCCGCGGACGAGTTCGGTCACGGCCGACGGCAGCCAGGCGGCGGTCCGCGCGCCGGGTACGACCTCGACCAGCCGCATCAGCGGGACCGGGTTGAAGAAGTGGAGGCCGAGCAACCGGCCGGGATCGGTCAGCGCGGCCCCGATCTCGGTCACCGAAAGCGAGCTGGTGTTGGTGGCGAACACGGTGTCCGGCCCGCACACCCGTTCCAGCTCGGCGAACAGCGTGCGTTTGATCTCCAGGTCCTCGCGCACCGCCTCGATGACGAGGTCGACGCCGTCGGCGGGGGCCAGCGGGCCCTCGGCCGCGATCAGCCTGCCCTTCGCCGACTCGGCGGCTTCCTCGCTGATCCTGCCCTTCGAAGCGAGCTTGCCGAGCATCGCGCCGACGTGCTCGATGGCCTCGCCGACCGCGTCGGGCCGGGCGTCGGCGAGCTCGACCTCGAGCCCCGCCGTCACGGCGAGCTGGACGATGCCCCGGCCCATCACCCCGGTTCCGATGACCCGGATCCTGCCGACCTGCTCCGCCCACTTCTCCACCGCGAGCCGCCTTTCCCTCGAAGTCGTTCCCGGCGTGACGCTAGCCGCCACGCCGATATCTCGCCCGGAAGGGTGATCCGTGCCCAGCTCGGCGTAAGGCCACCGGCCGGGTGCGGTCCCCTCCGTGAAAACCGAGTGTTCCGCGCCCCACCCCGAAGGGAAAGCTCCCATGGCCACCGTCCCCGCCGCCACAGCCGTCCGGACCACGCCGTTGCTCCTCGTCGCCGTTCTCTTCGGCGCCGTCGCCGCGTTCCTGGCGAGCCAGGCGTTGTGGTCGCTCACCGCACTGGCCGTCGTGGTCGCCGCCGCCGTCCTCGCCGGCGGGGTGTGGCTGACCGGCCGGAAGGCGAACACCGAACTCTAAGATCGCCATGTGACGGCGAAACGCTTGACGCGGGAAGAAAGCCGCGAGCAGACCAGGCAGCGCCTGCTCGGGGCGGCCGCCGAGCTGTTCTCCGAACGCGGGGTCAACGGCACGTCCGTCGAGCAGATCGCCGAACGGGCCGGATTCTCCCGAGGCGCCTTCTACGGCAACTTCGACGGCAAGCACGAGCTGGTCGTCGAGCTGCTGCGCCGCCGGACCCAGCGCGAGGCCGACGAGGTCGCGGCGCTGCGGGACGGCGTCGGCTCCTTCGCCGAGATGATGGACCGGCTGCGCGCGTGGAACGTCGAGCGCGCCGAGCATCTCGCAGGCTGGCTGACCCTGCGCACCGAGCTGGCGCTTTACGCCTTGCGGAATCCCGACGCGCGCCCGCTGGTCGGCGAAGGCGAGAAGTCGACAAGGGCACTGCTGGAGACCTCGGTCCGGACCGAACTCGCCGCACGGGGCGTCGAACCGCCCGCCGACCCGGCCTTTCTCGCGCTGATCCTGCACGCGCTCGAGGACGGTCTCCTGTTGCAGCGTTTCCTCAGTCCCGAGGGGACCGGGGACGAGGACGTGGTGGACGCGGTCCAGTTGCTGATGCGGTCGTGGACCGCGCTCAGCCGGTCATCCTGATCCCGGTGAACTCGGCCATCTGACGGATCCCGTGCGCGAAGAAGTCGTCCGCCGGATCCACCGAGCCGACGTACTGGCCGAACAGCTCGAAGTTGATCATCCCGAACAGCTGGGTCCAGGCCATGATCAGCCGGGAGGCCGTCTCGGGGCCCAGGTTGATCTTGAGGATCCCGGCGAGGGTGTCGAGCTGGCGCAGTAGTGCGACGGGCATCTCGCCGGCCTCGGTCTCGACGCGGAGGTTCGCGTCGCGCAGGACGGCGACCAGCGCGAACGCCACCCGGCCGGCGGGGGCGACGGTGTCCTGCGGGGCCTGGTAGCCGGGGATCGGCGAGCCGTAGATCAGCGCGTACTCGTGCGGGTGCGCCTTCGCCCAGGCGCGCACCGCGTGCCAGATCGACTCCCATCGCTCCAGTGAGGTCTTCTTCGGGTCGTCGGCCGCTTCCGCGGCTTCGCCGACGGCGTTGTAGGCGTCGACGATCAGGGCGGTCAGCAGCTCTTCGCGGCTGGAGAAGTACCGGTAGAGCGCCGACGAGACCATGCCCAGCTCCCTGGCCACCGCACGGAGCGAGAGGCCGAGCGCGCCGACTTCGGCGAGCTGGCGGCGGGCTTCGTCCTTGATCTCGCGGGTGAGCTCGGCGCGGGCGCGTTCCCGTGCGGTCTGAGTGGCAGCCATGCTCTCACTCTAGAGCATCGCACCTAAACGAGAGCGCTGCTCTTGACATGGCGCACTGCTCTGGTGTTCACTGCTCTTAACAGAGAGCACTGCTCTCGCAGACTTTGAGGAGACGAGATGACCACCGCCGCTTCCGCCGCCACGACCCGCTACCTCGAGCCCGCCAAGGCGACCAGCGCGTTCAACGAATTCGTGCTCAAGCTGACGAGGCTCGGCGTCAGCGTCCTGGGCAGCCGGGTGCTTTCGGTCCGCGGCCGCAAGAGCGGCGAACTGCGCTCGGTGCCGGTCAACCTGCTGAAGCTGGACGGGGAGCGCTACCTGGTCGCGCCGCGCGGTGTCACGCAGTGGGTGCGGAACCTGCGCGTCGCCGGGGAAGGTCAGCTCAGCGTCGGGCGCCGTACCGAGACGTTCACCTACACCGAACTCGCCGACGACGAGAAGCCCGAAATCCTGCGCGCGTACCTCAAGCGCTGGAAGTTCGAGGTCGGTGTGTTCTTCGACGGTGTCGACGCGAAGGCGTCCGACGAGAAGTTGCTGGAGATCGCGCCCGGCTACCCGATCTTCAAACTCGCCTGATGCCGCGAGTTACGCCTCCAAGCACGCGAGTTACGCCCTCAAGCACGCGAGTCACGTGTCCGATCACGCCAGACTGCCCGTCCCCGCGTGTCCAGACGGACGACTCACGTGATCAGACGGCGAACTCACGTGATTGGAGGGCGAACTCGCGTGATCAGAGGCGTAACTCGCGTGACTGGAGGCGTAACTCGCCCGGTGCCGACCGAACGACCGAAAGGGAGAGCGCGGGCTAGTCGTCGGTGGGTGCCCGGCGCGGACGGCGGGCGGTGGCGGCCACCAGCACCACCCCGACCAGGAACGCGACGAGCCCGATCAGGAACCACAGTTTCTGCCCGGTCATGAAGCTGCCGGTCAGCACGCCGGCGCCCTGGAGCACCCAGACGCCGCCGACCAGCAGGAAGACCAGCCCGACCGTGAGCGTGACCCAGCGTTTCATCCACAGCTCCCCGCCTCGACGTGCCCTGCGGCGATTCTGGCACCGGGAGCCCCGTCCGGCGAACCGATCACCGGCCGCCGACAAGTCCGTTCCGATAGGCGTAGACGACGGCGTGCACCCTGTCCCGCAGCCCGAGCTTCGCCAGGATCCGGGAGACGTGGGTCTTCACCGTCTCCTCGCCCACGTGCAGATGCGCGGCGATCTCCGCGTTGCTGGAGGCGTCGGCGACGAGCAGCAGGACTTCGCGTTCGCGGGAGGTGAGCCGTTCCAGTTCCGCCGGTTCGGCGGCCACGGGTTCGATGCTCGTGGCGAAGGTCGACACCAGCCGCCGGGTCACCGTCGGGTCGATCAGCGCGTCGCCGCGCGCGGCCACCCGCATGGCGGAGACGAGCTCTTCGGGGGCGAGGCTCTTCAACAGGAACCCGCTCGCGCCGGCACGAAGCGCCCGGTAGACGTACTCGTCGGAGTCGTACGTCGTCAGCACGAGGACGCGCGTGTCGTTCCCCGGCGCGGACATGATCGCCTCGGTCGCGGCCAGACCGTCCAATTTGGGCATCCGGACGTCGAGCACGGCGACGTCCGGGCGCAGTTCGGCCGCCTGTGCGACGGCCTCGCGTCCGTCCGCCGCCTCCCCGACGCATTCGAAGTCCGCCTGGGTGTCGAGCACCGCGCGCATCCCGGACCGGAACATCGCGTGGTCGTCGGCGAGCAGAACCCGGATCACTGTGCCTCCAAAGGAAAACCGACGCGGACCCGCCAGCTCCTGCCGTCGTCGAGCGGTCCGCATTCCGCCTGTCCGCCGAACAACGCGACCCGCTGCCGGATCCCGGCGAGCCCGCGTTTCGTCGACTCGGCCGCCGCGTTCGCGCGGCCGATCCCGTTCGTGATCGTGAGGACCACCTCCGTCTGCCGGTAGGCGAGATCGATCTCGACGATCCCGCCGGAGCCGTGCCGGAGCGCGTTCGTCAGCGCCTCCTGCGCGATGCGGTACAACGCGATGTCCACCGAACCCGGCAGTTCCCGCGGCCCACCGTGGCTCGTCAGCCGCGCGGGTAACCCGGCGGTGCGGAGGTTGTCGAGCAGCTCGTCGAGGTTGTCCAGCCCCGGCTGCCGCTGCGCGTCGCCGTTCTCCTTGCCGAGCAACAGATCCAGCAGACGCCGCAGATCGGCCATCGCGGCCCGGCTCGACGATTCGACCGCGGACAGCGAACGCCGGACGGCCGGTTCGCCCTCCGGCAGCCCGAGCCGCGCGGCGCCCGCGTGCACGCCGATCGCGCTGACATGGTGGGAGATCACGTCGTGCAGGTCGCGGGCGATCGTCGTGCGTTCCTCGGCGACGGCACGGCGGACCGCTTCGGCTTCGTGCTGTCGCCGTTGTTCTTCGGCTCGCTGGAGATCGGCGATGTACGCGCGCCGGGCGGTCGTGTAGCGGCCGACCATCCACGGCAGCAGGCCGCTCACGCCGACATCGATGAGCAGGAGCCGCCAGTCCCGGTCGGCCCGGTCGACCGGGATGAGGTTGCAGGCGAAAAGACCGGCGAGCATCACCGCCAGCGCGGCCAGCGCCGGTTTGGCCGAAAGCCAGGCGCCCGCGCGGTAACCCGCGATCAGCACGCCCGCGTTGGTGGCCTGCAGGTAATGGTCGTACGGGTACAGCAGGAGCGGCGCGGCGGTGAGCAGCACGCCGTGCGCGGCCGAAACCCAGCCGGAATACCGCGAAGGCCCGGCGAGCGCGACGTTCGCGAGGATGCCGCCCAGCAGCACCACCCACACCTGCCAGCCGAGCGAGAGCGGCGGTCCCGCGATGAGGAACAGCCCCGCGTCGGCGACCAGGCAGACGGCCGCGACCGCCCAGGCCTGCCTCGCCAGCGAACCACTGATGTCCCGCACGCGCTCAACTCTGCCCTATTTCGCTGGACAGGGGTTCCTAAGATCGAAAGCCATGGGGACCGCGAAGACGCCCGTGCTCTGGACGACCGGGGCGCCGGGTACCGGGAAATCCACCACGGCCTGGGGTTTGTACCGCCGCGTCGTGGAAGCCGACGGCAACGTCGCGTACGTCGACATCGACCAGCTCGGGCTGATCGGCCCGCCGCCAGGCGGCGGGGACGCCGCGCACGCGATCAAGGCGGCCAACCTGCTGCGGGTGCTGGAAATCCTGCGTGCGCGCGGTGTCGCTCAGCTCGTCGTGTCCGGTGTGGTGGACCCGGAGAAGCCGTACATCGAGAGCCGCGACTTCGCCCTCACGCTCGTCCGCCTGACGTGTGATCGCGACGAACTCCGGAGCCGGTTTCTCGGCCGTGGCTCACCCGCCGCTGCCTTGCCCGACCTCTTCGCGGTGGCGGATGTCTACGACCGCGCCGGTTTCGGCGAGGAGATGGACACGACCGGGCAACGGCCCGAGGAGACCGTGGAGGCGCTGTTCCACCGCTGTGCCGTGGAAGCCGGAACCGTCCGGCCGCCGGACCCCGGACAGCCGCGGCCCGGACCGGTGACCGTGGTGACCGGTCCGACGGCGGTCGGCAAGTCGACTGCCGCGTTCAGCGCGCTGCGGGACTTGTGGGAGCGGGACCTGCCCGTCGCGTATGTCGATCTCGCGCAACTCGGGTTCGCGCACCCCGGCCCCGATCCGGCGCTGGAAGCGGCGCTCCTGTCGGCCGTCTGGCGCGGCTATCGCGACGCGGGAGCGAAGCGGCTGATCGTCGTCGCCCGGGAATTCCTCCCTGAGCACCGGCGGGTCTTCGACGAGGTCACCGTCGTCCACCTCGACGCGGACGAACCGTCGCTCACCGAGCGAGTCCGGCGCCGGGCCGAAGGCGAGTCCGCGTTGCTGGCAGGCGACGAGTTACGCGGCGCGCCACCCGGCGTACGAGACCGGGTGGCCGCACGCGCGGTCGCCGAGGCTGCCCGGATGCGGCGCTCCGGCGGCGATCGCGTCGTCCTTGACACCTCCGGACAGGAACCCCCCGAAACGGCCGCCGCGCTACTCGCCGTCGTGGCTCAGTAACGCCGCTGGCCGTCCGGCGGCCCGCCACGCTGGTTCTGCGCGGGCTTGCCGATACTCGTCGCCGTCGCGGTGTCGCCGGTGACCTTCGCGTTCACCGTCACCGTTTCGCCGGTCTTGGGATCACCGGTCTTCTTCGTGGACGCGTCGATCGTGTAGACCTGTTTGTAGCCGTCCTTGCTGGTCAGGCTGACGGAAGTCGCGCTGATCTCGGTGATCTCGCCGGTCTGCATCCGTTCGGTGCTGAAGCCGCCCTTGCCGTCCGAGACGACGAAGTCGCCGTGCAGCGCGTCGCGTGGCATGCCGCCGCCAGGACCCATGAGCACCCGGCCGCCGCCGGGGCCGCCCATCATCCCGCCCTGTACGGCGCCGTTCGCGGCGGTTCCTGCCCAGATCGCGGCCCCGCCGCCGACGGCGATCACCACCGCCACCCCGGCCGCGATCGCGGTCTTGCGACCCGACCAGGTCTTCTTCGGTTCACCCGCCGGGGCAGGCGCGCCCCAGGCGGCGGGCTCGGCCGCCGGGGGGTCGGCGGGTTTGGTCGGTTCGGTCATCTGGTCGCCTCCGTGTACTCGGTTGCGGCCATGCTCGGCGCCGTCGCTGTGCGGGAGCTGTGCCATCGGTGGGCACGCGCTGTGATTCCGCCCCGGGAGGGTGATCGTTCACAGGAAACGCACAGGCTGCACACAGAGAAGCCTCATCGCCGCCGCCCAGGATGGCAGCATGCCCAGTGTGAACGTCCTGCGCCGTGTCGACGGCAGCCCCGTGCGGGTGCTGGTCGTCGACGACGAGGCGACCCTGTCCGAACTCGTGTCGATGGCGCTGCGCATGGAGGGCTGGGACATCCGCACCGCCGCCGACGGCACCGAGGCCGTCCGCGTCGCACGGGAATTCCGGCCGGACGCGGTGGTGCTGGACGTCATGCTGCCGGATCTGAGCGGCCTGGAAGTGTTGCGGCGCCTGCGTTCCGAGGTGCCGAACCTGCCGGTGCTGTTCCTGACCGCGAAGGACGCGGTGGAGGACCGGATCGCCGGGCTCACCGCGGGCGGCGACGACTACGTCACCAAACCGTTCAGCCTGGAGGAGGTCGCGTTACGGCTGCGCGCGCTGCTCCGGCGCGCGGGCGGCGTCGCCGGGCCGAGCGGATCGATGCTGGTCGTCGGCGACCTGACCTTGGACGAGGACAGCCGCGAAGTGCACCGCGGTGGCGATCCGGTACCGCTGACCGCCACCGAGTTCGAACTGCTGCGTTATCTCATGCGCAATCCCAAGCGGGTGCTGTCCAAGGCGCAGATCCTCGACCGCGTCTGGAGCTACGACTTCGGCGGCCAGGCCAATATCGTCGAGCTGTACATCTCCTATCTCCGCAAGAAGATCGACGCCGACAGGGAACCGATGATCCATACGATGCGCGGCGCCGGGTATGTCCTCAAACCCGCGGGGTAGGCGGCCTTGGTCCCTGCGGCGGCGGCTGATCGCGCAGGTCGCGGGGCTGCTCGCGCTCGTCTGCCTGGTGGTGGGCGTGGTGACCGAACTGGCGCTGCGGGACTTCCTGTTCGACCAGCTCGACGCGCGGATCGCCGAGACCAGCGAACGCGCCAGCCGTCCGCCACCGCCGGGGCGTCCCGGCGGGGAACGGGTGCCGGAAGGCCTGCGCGCGTACGGCCAGAGCACCGGTTCGTTGTTCGTGAACATCCTCCCGGACGGTCGCGTGGTCGCGGCGGTACTGCGGTCCAGCTACGACGCGAAGGTCGCCGACCCGTTCCCCCACGACCCGATCGGCCCGGCCCAGCTCTCGGCCCTGTTGCGGTCGACGCCGACCGACAGGCCTGCCGACGTGGACCTCGGAACGCTCGGGGAGTACCGCGTGGTGGCCAAACAGGCGTCCAACGGCGGTATCTCGATCACCGGACTGCCCACAAAGGACGTCACGGACACCTTGTGGAACCTGGGTTTCATCTTCGGGGGCGTCGCCATCGGCGGCATCCTGCTGGCGGGCGCGCTCGGCGCGGTGACCGTGCGGCGCACCATGAAACCCCTCGATCGCCTGGCCGCCACCGCGGCCAGGGTCGCCGAGCTCCCGCTCGACCGTGGCGAGGTCGCCCTGTCCGAGCGAGTGTCCGAAGTGGACACCGATCCGCGGACCGAGGTCGGGAAGGTCGGATTCGCGCTCAACCGCATGCTCGGCCACATCTCGAACGCGCTTTCCGCCCGTCAGGCCAGTGAAAGCCGGGTGCGCCGGTTCGTCGCGGACGCCAGTCACGAACTCCGGACGCCGCTCGCGGCCATCCGCGGCTACGCGGAACTCACCCGGCGCTCCGGCTCCGAGGTGCCGCCGGACATCGCGTTCGCGATGGGCCGGGTCGAGTCGGAATCGACGAGGATGACCGGCCTGGTCGAGGATCTGCTGCTGCTCGCCAGGCTCGACTCCGGGCGTCCGGTGGTGCATCAGCCGGTCGATCTCTCCCGGCTGGTCGCGGACGCCGTCGCCGACGCGCACGTCGCCGGGCCGGAGCACAAATGGCTGCTGGAGGTGCCGCCGGAGCCGATCACCGTCCTCGGCGACGCGGATCAGCTGCACCAGGTGGTGATCAACCTGCTCGGCAACGCGCGCACGCACACCCCGGCGGGCACCGAGGTCACCACCGCTTTGTCCATAGTGGACTCGATGGTGACACTGTCCATTGTCGACGGTGGCCCGGGGATCCCGCCGGAGATCCTCCCGGAGGTGTTCGAACGGTTCGCCCGCGGCGACGACTCACGGTCGCGGGCCGCCGGCAGCACGGGACTCGGCCTGGCCATCGTCGCGGCCGTCGTCGCCGCGCACGGCGGGCGGGTCGGGGTCGCCAGCCGTCCGGGTCGGACGGAATTCCGGGTCGAGCTCAGGGCGTCCAGTCACTGTTAGCGCCGCACAGGATGACGCAGGGCAGCTCGCCCTCGGTCCGCCCCGCCAGCCACGCCGCGAACGGGACCGCGGCGGCCGGTTCGACGGCGAGGCGGAACTCGTCCCAGAGCCGGTCCCGCGCGGCGAGCAGCTCCGCGTCGCTGACCAGCACGGACGTCACCCGATCGCGGAGCACGGCGAACGGGACGCTCCCGATCCTGGTCGCGCCGAGCGCGGACGCGGCCACCGAGTCGATCTCCACGTCCACGGGCTCGCCTGCCTTCAGCGCCGCGTCGAGCGCGCGGCACCGCTCCGGTTCGACGGCGAACGTCGGCAACCCGGCCAGCGACGTCCCCGCGACCAGCCCGCCACCGCCGACCGCGACCAGGAACGCGTCGACGTCCGGCGCGTCCTGGATCACTTCGGCCGCCACAGTGCCCTGACCTGCGACGACGGCGGGATCGTCGTACGCGTGCAGATACCGCGTACCCGGCTCGGAGGCGGCTTCGAGCGCCTTCGCGGCGGCCTCGGCGTACGTCGCTCCGTGGCGGATGAGCTTCGCGCCCGCCGCCTCGATCCGGGCCGTCTTCGCCTGCGGAGCCGACTCCGGCACATACACCGTCGCGGGCAGATTCAGCAGCGAAGCCGCCGTCGCCACGCCCAGCCCGTGGTTGCCGCCGGACGCCGTCAGCACCCGCTCCGGCAACGGACCGCTCACCAGCGCGTTCACCGCGCCCCGCAGTTTGAACGATCCGCTTCGCTGCAGATGCTCCAGCTTGAGGACCAGCGGCCGCCCGTCGACCTCCGCGCGCAGCAGCGGCGTGTGTCGCACGAACGGGTGGACGGCCTCGGCGGCCTTACGGACATCTGCCCAGGTCGGAGTACTCATACCCCCCACTGTCCTCCATACATGGACGGGAGTGACTACACTGGTCCTCGGATCCCGCGCGGCGTCCATCTTGTGAACCTCCCCAGGGCCGGAAGGCAGCAAGGATAAGCAAGCTCTGACGGGTGCGCGGGATCCGCCTTATTTTGTGGGGTCCGACCCCACACCCGGCCGGCGGGGCTTCGCCCCCCGGACCCCCGCGGTCGGTTGCGTGAGTGACCAGGGGGCCGGTTCAGAAGATCCCGAAGACGTCTTTTGGTGGTACTGGGGACGGTAGGGCTTCCGCGTCGGTGATTGGTCGGGCTTTGCCTTGGAGGTCGCGTAGGTCGTCGTTGGCTACGCAGCGGGCGGGGTATGCCGAGGAAGCGGCTCGGCGGGTCATCTTTGTCACGGGGAGTTCGGTGCGTGAGGCGGCGACCACGATGTTCCCGAAGCGGCGGCCTCGCAGGACGCCTGGCTCGGCCAAGATCGCCAGGTGAGGGAAGGAAGTCGCCAAGGTCGCCAGGAACCGGCGGAGGAACGGCAGGTTCGGCCCGTCGGAGACGTTGGCGACGTAGGTCCCGGCCGGGCGGAGGACCCGCGCGATCTCACTCGTGAACTCGACGGTCGCGAGCCCGCCTGCCAGGACTCCGCGTTCGAAAGCGTCCACGATGACCAGGTCGGCCGAAGCGTCGTACCTGCCGGAGACGCCTTCGCGGCCGTCGCCGACGCGGACCTTCAACCCCTTCAGGCCCAATTGCTCCCGGACGAGCGCCACGAGTTCGCCGTCGGCGTCGAAGACCAGCTGCCGTGAGCGCGGCCGGGCCGCGGCGATGTAGCGCGGAAGCGTGCAAGCCGCCCCGCCGACGTGCAGCACGTCGAGCGGGCCTTCGCCGAGGCAGTCGACTACGTCGGCGATCCGGCGGATGTAGTCGAACTCGAGATCCCTGGGGTCGTCGAGGTTGACGTGCGACTGGGCGACGCCGTCGACCGTGATCATCCAGGCGTTGGGCCGGTCGGCGTCCTGGAGCAGTTCGGCGGTGCCGAAGCGGACCGGATACCTGCCGGGGGTCGGTGCCGGTCTCACCTGTCGTGCCCTCCCGGTATCCATCCATGCCCCCGCCGCCGCCCTCAAAGGAGACGCTACGCGCCACTGTTAGATTCAACGCGTGGCTCTAGCTCTATACCGAAAGTACCGTCCGGCTACCTTCGCCGAGGTCGTCGGGCAGGAGCATGTGACCGATCCGCTGCGTACGGCCCTGGCCGCCGGGCGCATCAACCACGCCTACCTCTTCTCCGGCCCGCGCGGCTGCGGCAAGACGTCGAGCGCCCGCATCATGGCGCGTTCGCTGAACTGTGCGAAGGGCCCGACGCCGGATCCGTGCGGCGAGTGCAATTCGTGCCGCAACCTCGCGCCCGAAGGCCCGGGCAGTGTCGACGTCACCGAACTCGACGCCGCCAGCCACGGTGGTGTCGACGACGCCCGTGAGCTGCGGGACAGGGCCTTCTACGCCCCGGCCGACTCGCGCTATCGCGTCTTCATCATCGACGAGGCGCACATGGTCACCACGCAGGGTTTCAACGCCCTGCTGAAGATCGTGGAAGAGCCGCCGGAGCACCTGATCTTCATCTTCGCGACCACCGAACCGGACAAGGTGCTCCCCACCATCCGGTCGCGGACGCACCACTACCCCTTCCGGCTGATCCCGCCCAGTTCCATGCGTGAACTGCTGGAACGCAACGTCGCCGCCGAGGGCGCGAAGGTCGAGCCCGCGGTGTACCCGCTGGTCATTCGCGCGGGCGGGGGTTCGGCGCGGGACACGCAGTCGGTGCTGGACCAGTTGCTGGCCGGGGCCGGGCCGGACGGTGTCGACTACTCGCGCGCGGTGTCGCTGCTGGGGGTCACCGACGTCGCGCTCATCGACGGCATGGTCGACGCGCTGGCCGCGGACGACGCGGCCGCGGTGTTCGGCACCGTCGAGCGGCTCGCCGAGGCCGGGCACGACCCGCGCCGGTTCGCCACCGACCTGCTCGACCGACTGCGCGACCTGGTGATGCTGCGTTCGGTGCCGGACGCGGGTGAGCGCGGCCTGGTCGCCGCGCCGGACGACGAGCTCAAGAAGATGAAGGAGCAGGCGGGCAAACTGGAGCCCGCCACGCTCTCGCGCTACGCCGACATCGTCCACAATGGACTTTTGGAGATGCGGGGCGCGACCTCGCCGAGGCTGGTGCTGGAGCTGCTCACGGCGCGGATGCTGCTGCCGTCGGTCGCCGAGGGCACCGACGCGTTGCTCGCCCGGCTCGAACGGCTCGAACGCCGTGCCGCTACGGCTCCGGCACCCGTCGCCGCTCCGGCTCCGGCCGCTCAAGGCGTTCAGGCGGCTCCGGTGGCGCAGTCCGCCCCGGTCGCTCCGGCGGGTGAGCCCGTCCGCGAGTTCCAGCGGCCGTCGCAACGGGCCGCCGCGCCCGCGCAGCCGCAGGCCGCCCCGGCTCCCCAAGCGGCCCCGCAGGCCGCACCCCAGCCCGCCGCGCGGCCCGAGCCGGTCGCCGAGCGGCCCGCCCCGTCCCCGGCGGCGCCCGCTCCCGCCGCTGCTTCCGGTGGCGCGACGGACGTGGACGGGATCCGCGGCCGCTGGCCGCAGGTGCTCGCCGCCATCCGCAAGGTGCCGGGTGGCCGCAGCACCGAAGCGATGCTCACGCAGGCGAGCGTGGTGAGTGTCGAGGGCAACGCCGTCACGCTCACGCACAGCGCCGAGCCGCTGGCCCGGCGGCTTTCCGAACCGCACAACGCGGAGCGCGTCGCGACCGCGTTCAAGGAGGTCTTCGGCGGCGATTGGCAGGTGCGCTGCGTCCACGGCGCCGCGCAGCCTCGGCAGGCCGCGGCACCCAAGGCCGCGCCGCAGCCACCGGCGCCCGAGCGGTCTTTCACCCGCCGGTCCGTCGAAACGCCGGCCGCCGCCCCTCCCGCGCCGCCCGCGCCCAAGCCGGAGCCTCAGCGGCCGAAGGTGACGACCGCCGAGCCGGACATCCCGCTCCCGCCCGAGCCGGTCGAGGAGGACGAGGACCTCTACAACGAGGACGCGAGCCCCGCCCCGCCGCCTCCGCCGCTCCCGCCCGAGCAGGATCCCGAAGAGATCGCCAGGAAGCTGCTCGCCGACCATCTCAACGCCCGCCCGCTCGACGAGCGCAAGTAGTCCTCTCGATGCGGTGGTTCGTACCGCCAACTACCGCATTCAGAGGACGAAACGCGTCAGGGAGCGGTCCCTTCGTCGAGCTCCCCGGTGAGCAGTGCCGTGCCGAGCCGGGTGAGGTGGTGCAGGATGGCGCTGCCCTGCCTGGCGCTGGTGACGAGCCCGGCCTCGCGCAGCACGGCGGCCTGTTTGCTGGCCGTGCCGATCGACGTGCCGAGGCATGAGGCCAGCTTGCTGGTCGTACGCGGGACACGCAGCGCGCCGAGGCTTTCGGCGCGGGTCCTGCCGAGGAGCGCCACCAGTTCGGGAGACACGTCCGCCGGGCGGGCGCCGGTCGGCCTTGCCGGGTAGAGCAGCACCGGCGGCAGCGCCGGATCGATGAACGTGACCGGTGTGTTCGCGCAGAACCGGCTCGGGATCAGGGTCAGCCCCCGGCCGTCGAGATGGACGGTCCGTTCCCGCGGGTACGCGATCTCCAGCACCTCGCCGTCCCAGCCGCGGACGCCGGGGATGCCGCGCATCATCGCCCCCGCCCCCTCGGTGGCCAGCGTGCGGACGCGGTGGGCGCGGTCGGCCGCGACGGTCTCGCGCATGCTGTGCCAGAACGGCTCGATCACCAGTCCGTACGCGTCCCGCAGCGCGCCGACGACCCCGCCGACCTCCTCGCGATCGCCGTCGGCGAGCCGTTTCACCCAGGCCGGCGCGGCGCCGGTGAACACCGTCCGGAGATCGGCGCGCAGCCGTCCGCGCGGCGTGCACGCCACCGCCTCCAGCCCGCTTTCGAAGGAGCCCGCCGACGTGGGCGGGGTCAGGAAGTCGGGAAAGTTCCCCTTCGGCGGAACCAGCGTGAACAGCGTCTTCAGCGATCGGGCCGCTTCTTCGTTCTGGCGCAGGTTCAGCCGGACCTGTTGACGCCATGCCGATGGGCGGTCCTCTCTCAGCTGATGTGAACCGAGGACCAGCTCCCACAACGGGTCGGGTGCTTCGGCTATCCGGATCCCCTGGAGATCCTTGCGATCGAAGATCATCCGCAGAGTCATGCCTCGTCCCCCTCAAGACGGCATTTTCTTCTCCGCCGGTAACTCAAACGTGCCGGACGTGCCGAGACAAGCCATTCGGCCCAATCCGGGAGGGTGGGACGGAAACCCGGCTCCGACCTGCGGAGACGCCGGTGCGTGAGACGTCATCGGGAGGTCTCGGGCCGGTGATGTTTTCGCTGGGACGAAAAGGTGTGTCCCGTCGCGGGTCCATCGGTGACGCTTAGTAGGCACCACGCGGGGAGGGATCCATGACAGGGGGAGGACACGGCCGGGCCTTGGCGGAACTGCTCGAAGGGCTGAAACGGCGTAGCGGCCACAGCTACGAACGGATCGGCGTCAAGGCGCATCTGAGTCGTTCGACCGTCCACCGTTATTGCAGCGGTGCCAGTGTCCCGGCCGCGTTCGGGCCGCTGGAACGGATCGCGACGGCCTGCGACGCGGGGCGCGACGAACTGTCGGCGCTCTTCCGGTTGTGGGAACGCGCGGACGCGGCAAGGGGAGATGTCGTGTCCGCGCCTCCCGCGCCCGATCCGGTGCCGGAGCCCAGTGCCCGGCACCGGATCGGATGGTGGCCGCTGGTGGCTTCGCTCGTCATGGTCACCCTGGTCGGGGCGAGCGCCGTGCCCGCGGCGGAACCGGTCGCGCGGACGTTCCACGCCCCGATGTGGACGGACCTGCCGTCCCCGGTGGGCGACGAGTTCTTCGGGGTGACCGCGAACAGCGAGACCGGGCTGATGCCGTCGTTCGGTGCCGGGGCCGTCCGGCTCTGGGATTCGGGGACCCGCTGGCAGAACCTGGAGCCGGAGCGCGGCAGGCCGGAATGGTCCACTTTGGACAGGCTGGTCGACGGCGCGGGCCGGGCGGGGCTCCCGGTGCTGTTCGTCTTAGGTGGCACACCCGGCTGGGCGGCGCCGGGCGGACCGCCGTCGGCTTACCCGGACGGCTCCCGCGCGGCGGCGCCCGACGACCTCGCGGACTGGGACACGTTCGTCGGGAAGGTGGTCGAGCGGTACCGCGGCCGGATCGAGTCGTACGAGCTGTGGGATATGGCCAACCACCCCAAGTACTTCACCGGCCCGGTCGAACGGCTGGTGGAGATGGTCCGGCGGGCGAGCCGGATCATCAGGGCGGGTGATCCCGGCGCCGTGGTGGTCTGCCCGTCGATGGGGCAGCTCGGCGATCCCGCGGCCCGGCGGGTCCTGGAACGGTTCGGCGAACTCCGCGGCTACGAAAGCTGCGACGCCGCCGCCGTCAAACTGCACCCGGGCCGGATGGCGGATCCGCCCGAGACCATGCTCGCGCTCGCGGACGAGGTCGAGCGGAGTTTCCACCGCACCAACGGGCACGCGAACCTGTGGAGCACCGGTACCGATTTCGACGTCCCACTGCAACCGCCGGTCGATCCCGCGCTCGCCGCGGACTACGCCGCCCGCTTCTACCTGACCGGGCTCTACGCGCGCTTCAAGCGGATGTACTTCTACAACTGGGGAAGCGACCGCGTGCCGATCGTGCTGCAGCCCGCGGGCGGGCCGCCGACCCGCGCCGCCGCCCACGTCGGACGGCTCGGCCGGTGGCTCGACGGCGCGAAGATCCGCTCCTGCGGCGCGGGCACGCGAGCCGGGTTGCCGGAGAACCTGTGGCAATGCCGGTTCGAGCGGGACGGCGAGGAGTTCCGGATCGCGTGGGCGCCCGCCGGCACCGCGAGATCGTCCGCCCCCGGCACCGTGGAGCTGCTGGACGGGACGCGGCCGGAGACCGGGTCGGGCTCCGTCGAGATCACCGGCAGCCCGGCGTTGCTCAAGCCCTAACCGGCGAGGTAGTCCTCGATGGCCTTCGCGATGACGGCGGCGTACTGCTGACGTCCTTCTTCGCTCGCCATCGCCGCCGCTTCGGCCGCGTTGCGCATGTTCCCGCATTCCACGAGCGCGGCGGGCCGCGTCGAGAGGTTGAGCCCGCCGAGGTCGGCGCGCGGGGCGAGCCCGTTCGTCCCGAGGTACGTAGACGTCGGGAAGCCGCCCGCGCGGAGACCGTCCCGCAACGCCGTCGCGAGTTTCACCGAGGGCTCGCCCTGCTGGGCGTTCAGCGGCGGTGCCGAGTAGGCGACGTGGAAACCGTGCGCCCCGGCGGAATTCGAGCCGTCCGCGTGGATCGACACGACCGCGTCGGCCTGCGCGTCGTTCCCGATCGCGGCGCGTTCGTTGACGCACGGTCCGACTCCGGTGTCGCTCTGCCGCGTGAGGACGACGCGAATTCCCTTGGCCGTCAACGCCTGTGAGATCCGCTGCGAGACGTCCCAGGTGAACGCGTGCTCGGAATAGCCGGAATTCGTCGAGGTTCCGGTGGTGTTGCACGGTTTCGTCTTGCCGCGTCCCGCCGGGACCTGCCGGTTGATCTCGCCGGGCTTGCCGGAGTTCCCGCCGTTGTGACCGGGATCGAGCACGACGACCTTGCCCGTCTTCGGCTGCTGCGTGCTCGAAGGCGGCGGCGCGCTCGAAGGTGCCGTGCTCGTCGTGGGACTCGGCTGCGGAAGGGTGGTGAGGACCGTCGTGGTGCCGGGTGGAGCCGGACTCGACGGCGAGGACGCGGGGGTGTCCACCCCGCACGCCGTGAACAGCGTCAATCCGATCGCCACCACCAGGCCCAGCCGTCGTCGCACGGCGCCCACGGTGCCACACGCGTGACGGCTAGGCTGGTAGGCGGCACGGGATTTTCCAGGAGAGGACCGATCGGATCATGGTGCAACCCGGTGGCGGCTTCGACCTGTCGCAGATCATGCAACAGGCCCAGCAGATGCAGCAGAAGCTGGTCGAGGCCCAGGAAGAGCTGGCCAACACGGAGGTGACCGGTACTTCCGGCGGCGGCCTGGTCACCGCGACCGTGTCCGGCGACAGTCAGCTCAAATCGCTGTCCATCGACCCCAAGGTGGTCGACCCCGACGACGTCGAGACCCTGTCCGACCTGGTCGTCGCGGCCGTGCGGGACGCTTCCGCCAACGCGCAGAAGCTCACCGAGCAGAAGCTCGGCCCGCTCGCAGGCGGCCTCGGCGGCGGGATGCCGGACCTCGGTGGCTTCCCCGGGCTCGGCGGCTAGCTTGTACGAGGGTGTCGTCCAGGATCTGATCGACGAACTCGGGCGGTTGCCCGGCGTCGGTCCCAAGAGCGCGCAGCGGATCGCCTTCCACCTGCTGGCCGCCGATCCCGCGGATATCGCGCGTCTGCAGGAAGTGCTCGGCAAGGTCAAGGAAGGCGTGCAGTTCTGCGAGGTCTGCGGCAACGTCTCGGAGCAGGAGACCTGCCGGATCTGCCGCGACACCCGCCGCGATCTCACGGTCATCTGCGTGGTCGAGGAGCCGAAGGACGTGCTCGCCGTCGAACGGACGCGCGAGTTCAAGGGTCGCTACCACGTGCTCGGCGGCGCGCTGGACCCGTTGTCCGGCATCGGGCCGGAGCAGCTGCGCATGCGGGAGCTGCTCGCGCGGATCGGGGGCGCGGAGATCAGCGAGATCATCATCGCGACCGACCCGAACACCGAAGGCGAGGCGACCGCGACGTACCTCGTGCGGATGCTGCGCGACTTCCCCGGCCTGACCGTGACGCGGCTGGCGTCCGGTCTGCCGATGGGTGGCGACCTGGAGTTCGCGGACGAGCTGACGCTGGGCCGGGCGCTCTCGGGCCGCCGGGCTCTTTAGGCCCTCGCGCACTGTGACGGCCGCGAGGAGCTCCTGCGGACCCTGAAGTCACTCACGAAACGCCATGAACGGTCCGTTACTTGCAAAATTTGCAAGTAACGGACCGTTCATGGCGCGTGAAGGGCCGAGCGAAGCGTCAGCAGTAGCCCAGGCGGGCCAGCGTGTCGACGATGATCTCCGACGGGTGGAACTTGTCGACCCAGGACTCGCCGCGGCGGTTCTGGTAGGTGTCGAGGAAGTTCTGCAGCTTGTCCCCGCGCATCTCGGTCAGCACGACGGTCTCGCCGAGGTGCTGCGGCGTCTCGGTGCGCTCGCGGTGCACGGCGCACGGCAGGCCGAGGTAGTAGCACTCGGCCGACAGGCCACCCGAGTCGGTGACGACGTATTCGGCGCGCGCGACCAGCGGCAGGAACTTCAGGTACCGCATCTTCGGCTGGATGATGAAGTTCTTCTCGTCGAAGAGGTTCGCCAGGCCGAGCGAACGGATCTTCTCCCGCTCGGGCGCGCCCGCCATGTAGAGGATCGGCATCTGCTTGCTCTGCTCGCGCAGGATCTCCAGCGCCTCGCGGTACTTCTCCGCGCGCGAGACCAGTTCGAAGCGGTGCAGGGTGGCGAGGCCGAACTTCTCCGGCAGGCCCTCGACGTCCAGCGGCCCGTTGATGGCCATCCGCATCGCGTCGATCGCGGTGTTCGCCTCGGTGTCGACGACGACGCCGCGCGCGTTGCGGAGGTTGTTCACCTCACGCGCGCTCGGCGCGAAGTGCATGTCGACGATCTTCGCGGCGATCTTCCGGTTCAGCTCCTCCGGCAGCGGCGACATGATGCTGCCCGACCGCGCGCCCGCCTCGACGTGCCCGACCCGCGACTTGAGGATCCGCTTCCCGATGAGCGAGCCGTACGGCGTGGTGAAGGTGTCGCCGTGCACCAGCACCAGCGGCGGACGCCCGTCCTCGACCAGCGCGGCCTTCAGTTCGGCCCGGCGGCTCCACGCGGTGCGCAGGACCTGCGTGGCCCAGCCCGGCACCTGCGCGGGCGACTCCAGGTTGTGCGCCTTCTCCTTCGGCACGAGCCAGACGTCGGGCTCCGGAAGGTTCAGATCGGCGAGTACGTCCGAGACCTCGTCGACGTGCTGGGCGGTGAACCAGATCTTCGGCCGGACCCCGCGTTCGAGGATGCCGTGGTAGACCGGCGCGATTTTGATCAGTTCCGCCGTGGTGCCGAGAATGAAGGAAATCACCGGAAGAGCCATTCTGTCGGGGTCTGCGGTGCCCGAAGGATACTGGTGGGCCGCGCAAGGTAGCCTCGCCGGGGTGAGTGCGAATTCGCTCCTCCCGGCCCTGTCCGTCGTGATCCCGGTCTACAACGAGCAGGACTGGATCGATCGCAGTGTCGGCGCGCTGATCGCGTCGGCACAGACGGCGAACTGGCCGGTCGAGGTCGTCGTGGTCGACGACGGCAGCACCGACGGCACCGGCGACAAGCTCGCCAAGCTGCAGGAGCTGTACGGCATCACCGTCCTCACCCAGCCGAACAGCGGCCGGTTCGAGGCGCGCCGCGCCGGGATCGCGAAGGCGTCCGGGCGGCAGATCCTGCTGCTCGACAGCCGCGTGATCGTGGACTCCGGTTCGCTCACCTTCCTCCGCGACCAGCTCGTCGATCATCCCGAGCGCACGGTGTGGAACGGTCACATCAACGTCGCGTCCGAACACAATCCGTACGCGGGATTCATGGCGGGACTGGTCAAGATCCCGTGGCGCCGTTATTGCGCGGATCCGCGGTTGATGTCGTTCGGTATCGAGGAGTTCGACGTCTTCCCCAAAGGCACCGGATTCTTTTCCGCGCCGAAGGACGTTCTCGAGGATTCGTCCAACGCGTTCGAGTCGCTCTTCGAAGACGTCCGTTTCGCCAGTGACGACACGGGCGTTCTGCGCTGGATCGCCGAACGCCACCGCATCTTCCTCGCGCCGGAGTTCTCCGCGACCTACCACGGCCGGGATTCGTTCAAGAAGTTCGTCGGGCAGTCGTATTTCCGCGGCACCACGTTCGTCGATTCGTATCTCGCGTCACCCGGCCCCGCGCGCAACGGCCTGTTCGCCGCGATGGCCGTCGGAGTGCTCGGGCTCGGTGTCGCCGCGAAGCGCCCGAAGGCCGCTGTCGCGCTGGCCGCCGCAGGGTCCACGGCCGCGGGCTTCGCGGTGACGAAGTTCGGCGCGACCAAGGCCGAGGCCAAGGCCGTCGCCCAGCTCACCCCGGTGTTCGCGGCCGGCTTCGGCGCCGGAGCGCTCCGAGGCCTCTTCATGGCGCTGCGGGCCAAGCTGCGGCGATGAGCAACGCGGTGAGCAGTGAAGAATTGGCCAAGGACACCGGGAAGTCCGCCGGCCGCATCGGCGTCTACCTGCTGATCGCCATCGCGCTCGGCTACGTCCTCACCGTGGTCTGGGGCCGGACGCTGTCGAAGGCCGACAACGCCGTCCTGCTCTCGTTCTGGGGCATGTTGATGGGACTGGGCGCCGCCCTTTCCCCGCTGGAGCAGGAGATCTCCCGCCAGTCCGCGCACGCCGCGCTCGAAGGCCGCAAGGCAGGGCGCCCGGCGGTCATCGCCTTCGTCACCAGCGCGATCGCCGTGGCGATCGTCGGGCTGGTCACGTTGCTCCCGCCGATCACCGAAAAGGTCTACGGCGGCCAGTTCGCGCTCGCCGTGATCGTGCTCGCGGGCGGAGTCTCGTTCGCTTTCCAGTTCACCGCGCGAGGCCTGCTGATCGGCCAGGACCACGTCCGGTCCTACTCGTGGCTGATCCTGGTCGAGGCCGCGGTGCGGATCCTCGTGGTCGCAGCGTTGGTGGTCGCCGGGCTTACCCAGCTGTACTGGTTCGCCGTCGCCGCCGCGACCGGCTCGTTCGCCTGGCTGCTGTTCGCCCGCGGCGCCGCCAAGCTGGTCGATCCCAAGCTCGAAGCCGACGTGCCCGCGAAGCCGGTGGTCACGAACATGCTGATGCTCCTCGCGGGCGCCGGGCTCACCGCGAGCGTCATCACCGGCTACCCCGCGCTGGTCAGCCTGCTCGCGCCCGGCGGCGACATGGACAAGCTCGGCGTGCTCTTCCTCGCCCTGTTCGTGGCGAGGACGCCGCTCACGCTGATGGCGCCGGTCCAGGCCCTCGCGGTTCCGACCGTGGTGCGCCTGTCCAGCACCGAGGAGGGCAAGCACCGGCTACGGAAGCTGCTCGCGCTCGGCTCGGCGGGCGCGCTGGCGCTCGCGGCGCTCGGCGCGCTGGTCGGCTGGCTGATCGGCCCGTGGGTGGTGCGCCTGGTCTACGGCGCCAAGAACGATCCCGAAGCCTGGTGGATGGCCGGACTGGTCTGGTCCTCGGTGCTGCTGGCCGCGATGCAGCTGCTCGCCGCCGTCCTCGTCGCGCAGGCCAAGGCCACGAAGGTGCTGATCACCTGGGCTGCCGTCGTCGTCGCGACCGCGCTGGTCCTGCTGTTCTTCCCCGGCGACACGGTCGTGCGCGCCGTCGTCGGCCTCGCCGCCGGGCCGACCGTCGGCCTGCTGGTCGTCATGGCGTTCGTGGTGAGGGGCACCCCCGCGACGGGCAACGCGCGACCTTCCGAAACGTCTCGATAGTGTGGCCGCGCCATCGCGCGCCGCGAACGAGGTGGCGTCCTTGACGCCGAATAGGGTTGGACAGCGAATTCGATGAACGTTCTTTTGGTCTTGCTGGCGTTCTGGCTGCCGGGGCTCGTCTTCGGTGCCGCCATCAGGCTGCGCGGCTGGACGCTCGCCGCCGCGGCCCCGCTGCTGACCTTCGGCCTCGTCGCCATCGGCATTCCGATCCTCGGCCGCTTCGGCATCCGCTGGACGATGCTGAACGTCGGCCTGTGGGTCCTGATCCTCTCTGTCGTCGGTTTCGCCCTGTCGTTCCTCGTCCTCCGCTTCACCGCGAAGCGGCACCCGGACTGGGCCGAGGACGAAGACGACGACGAGACGAAGCGTTCCCTGCGCGACCACCTGCTGATCGGCGCCGGTGTCGTGGTCGGCCTCGGCGTCGGCACCGTGACCTTCCTGCGCGGCTCGCATTCACTGGAGAACGTCCAGCAGGGCTGGGACGCCCCGTTCCACGGCAACCTGGTGCGCTGGATCGCCGAACACGGCGACGCGCGCGCGTCGACCGTCGGCACCATCGCGAACCTGCCGAACCAGACCGACTACTTCTACCCGGACACCTATCACGCGCTGCTCGCCCTGATCTTCGGCAAGGGCGGCCTGACGATGATGCCGACGCTGAACCTGGCGGCGCTCGCGGTCGTGCTGACCGTCCCGGTCGGCGTCGCGGCGATGTGCCGGGCCTGGCGTATGCCGGTCCTCGCGACCGCCGCCGCCGCGGCCGTGTCCACCTGGTTCACCGCGTTCCCGTACGACTCGCTGTGGCGCGGCCCGCTGTGGCCGTACGTCGCCGGGGTGGCGCTCGTGCCCGCCATGCTCGCGCTCGCCCGCCTGCTGCTGAAGCCGAACGGCGTCGCCGGACCGCTCGCGATCGGCGTCGGCGTCGCCGGGCTGGCCGGCCTGCACACCAGCCTGATCTTCGTGATCATGGTCTACTTCCTGCTGATCCTGCTCGCGGTGCTGTTCCGCTTCGAGAAGATCGGCTGGCGCCGCAGCGCCGCCTCGCTGGTGGCCACGGTCGTGATGGCGGTCGTGCTCGGCGTGCCGCAGGTCCTCCCGGCGCTCTACAACGCCGGTGGGGTGACGAGCGCGTTCTGGGCCTCGGAGACCAGCGTGTCCGGCGCGCTCGGGCAGACGATCACGTTCTCGCCGATGGCGGCGTTCCCGCAGTGGTGGATCGGCATCCCGGCGATCATCGGGGTGTTCCTGCTGGTCAAGCACCGGCGGATGCTCTGGATGGTCGGCGCGTACGTCGTGCTCGGCGGCCTGTTCGCCGCGACGATCTCGCTGGAGACCCCGCTCATCCACACCCTGACCGGCGTGTTCTACAACGACCACTGGCGGATCGGCGCGCTCGTGCCGTTGGCGGGCGCCGTCGCGTTCGGCGAGTTCGTGCACACCGCGTCGGGCAAGTTCGCCGAGAAGCTCGGCGAGCGGAAACCGAACCTGAACCCGTTCACCGCGGCCGTCGCGGGCGCGCTGGTGGTCGGCCTGGTCGTCGCGGTGCTGAGCCGCGGCGGTTACATCGGCCGCAACTCCGCGCGGCTCGCGATGAGCTACGGCCCGGACGGCCCCTCGGTCAGCAAGGGCGAGGAAGAGGCCTACGCCTGGCTCGGGAAGCACGTCGTCCCCGGCGAGCGGGTCATGAACAACAAGGCCGACGGCTCGGTGTGGATGTACGCGCTCGCCGGGGTTCAGCCGGTCGAGTGGACCAACTACGGCGCCGAGTTCACCACCAAGGCGGGCTGGCTCAGCGTGTTCCTCAACGACCTCAACCGCGAGCCGCGCGTGCGCGAGGCGCTCACCGACCTCAAGGTGCGCTACGTGCTGGTCGGCAAGGGCAAGGTGGCCCCGAACGCGCAGTCCGCGGTGGGTCTCCAGCGCCTCGACGTCACTCCGGGTTTCAAGCGCGTCTTCCACAACCTCGACGCGTCGGTTTACGAAATCGAAGGTCAGCAAGGTGTGGTCGCCGCCGGCGCCCCCGCCGGGTCCGACACCGCTCACGGCCAGTAAGAAGATAGAGTGATCCAGTGTCCAGTACGTCCGTGACCACCCGCCGCGTACTCATCGTGATGCCCGCGCTGAACGAGCAGGCCAGTGTCGGCGCGGTCATTTCCCAGGTCAAGCAGTCCTTGCCGGGCATGGACGTGCTGGTGGTCGACGACGGCTCGTCCGACGACACGGCCAAGCTCGCCCGCGCGGCGGGCGCGGAGGTGGCCCGCCTGGCGGTGAACCTCGGCGTCGGCGGGGCGATGCGCACCGGCTTCCGGTACGCGGCCGCCCGCGGCTACGACGTCGTCGTCCAGGTGGACGCGGACGGTCAGCACGATCCCGACGAGGTCGCGGCCCTGCTGGACGCGCTCGACGACGCCGACATCGCGATCGGCTCGCGGTTCGCGGGCAAGGGTTCGTACAAGGCGAGCGGCCCGCGGAAATACGCGATGGTCGCGCTCTCGGTCGTTTTCTCCCGGCTCGGGAAGACCAAGCTCACCGACGTGACCTCCGGGTTCAAGGCGATGGGCCCGCGCGCGATCAAACTGTTCGCCGCGTACTACCCGGCCGAATACCTCGGCGACACGGTCGAATCGCTGGTGATGGCGATCCGCGCCGAACTGAAGATCAAGGAAATCCCGGTGATCATGCGCGAACGGGCGGCCGGAACGCCGAGCCATTCGCCGGTGAAATCGGCCATCTACCTCGGCCGCGCCGGACTCGCCCTGCTGCTGGCGCTGGTGCGCCGCCGTCCCGCCGTCGACTCGTCGGATTCGGCGTAAAAGGAGCTGATTATGGCTGGCTGGCGCATTCTCAGCATCGTCGTCGCCTGTCTCGTGCTGTTCGTCGTCCTCGAGATGATGCGGCGGCGGAAACTGCGGGAAAAGTACGCGGGTGTCTGGCTCGTCCTCGCCGTCGGCGTGGTCGTGCTCGCCCTCGTTCCGCAGGCGGCCGACTTCATGGCGCGGATAACCGGCGTGCAGACGCCGTCGAACTTCGTATTCCTCTTGGCCGGTGTGGTGCTGGCCTTGGTCGCACTGCATCTGTCGACCGAGGTCGGGCATCTCGAAGAAGAGGTCCGGACCTCCGTCGAGGAGATCGCGCTGCTCCGCTGCGAACTCGCCGACGCCCAGCGCGCCCTGGAAGAACGGGTCGCCGCGCTCGAAGCCAGGACGGCCGCGCCCGACAACGTCAAAGGGCTCCCCGAAGTGAGCCCCGCACGCGCACGCTGATCGACGCCCTTCTCGCGGCCCCGCCGAGGCTGGGTGCCGTCCGCGTACTGGCCGTCGACGGCCCGTCCGGCTCCGGGAAGTCCACGCTGGCCGGAAAGATCGTGGCCGAACTGGCCGGCCGCGGCGTCCGGGTGGCGCTGGTGAGCACCGACGAGTTCGCCACCTGGGACGAACCGGTTTCGTGGTGGCCGCGGCTGGAAACCGGTGTCCTGGAACCGCTGCGCGCGGGCAGGGCAGGCCGGTACCGGCGAGTGGACTGGTCCAGTGGTGTCCCGCTGCCGGGTGAAGAGGTCGAGATCCCGGTCCCCGAAGTGCTGGTGCTGGAGGGCGTTTCCAGTGGCCGCGCGCGGATGCGGCCGTCGTTGTCCCTGCTGACCTGGCTGGACGGCGGGAGCGAGGCCGAACGCCTGGAGCGCGGTGTCGAGCGTGACGGCGAGGACTCCCTGGCGGAACTGCGGCGTTGGCAGTTGTTCGAGCGCGGATGGTTCGCCGTCGACGGGACCCGGGCCGCGGCGGATCGCGTGCTCACCCCTCTGGAGTGGTGAGTCCGGTGGCCGATGGCGGTTTCGCGTGACTGGACGGACTACACGGTCGCCACTCGAAGGCGCCGGCGACACCACCAGCCCGAACAGCCACAGTGGCGGCGCGTGAAGGACCCCTTCCCTCGGCTCAGCCGAAGAAACTCGACCTTCACACCTTGCCGAGTACATGAAGGCCCCCTTCCTTGCGCCAGGCGC